>DASROF010000061.1:0-4048 GCA_035647075.1 Vicinamibacterales bacterium
GGCCTGCACAAGGCGCCGTACTTCGGCGCGTCGGTCGACTTCGCCGAACACCGCGGCTACGTGCCTGGCGACGACATCCGGCGCATGGACTGGCGGCTGTGGGCGCGCACCGACCGCTACTACATCAAGGAGTACGAAGCCGAGTCGAACATGAACTTCTCGGTGCTGCTGGACGCCTCGAAGTCGATGGACTACGGCAGCAAGGGGATCACGAAGTTTGACTATGCCCGCATCCTCACCGCCTGCCTGACCAACCTGGTGCACCATCAGCGCGATCGCGTCGGCTTCGTCGCCTTCGACACCGAGATCCTCGAGCACGTGCCGCCATCCGCGAAGCACATGGAGACGGTGCTGCACGTGCTGGACCGGCTGAAGCCAGGCCGTCCTGGCCAGCTGAGCGAGCCGCTGCACAAGCTGGCGGAGCATTTCGGGCGTCGTGGGGTGATCGTCCTCATTTCGGACCTCTATGAGGACCCCGAAGCGATTGTCGACGCCGTCTCGCCGCTGCGGTTCCGCGGCAACGATCTGATCGTCTTCCACGTCCTTGATCCGACCGAGCTGGAGTTTGGCTTCTCGGATGCCCAACCGTTCGAGGACCTGGAGAGCGGGGAGCAGATGCCGGTCGTGCCGGAGGCGTTCCGCGAGGAATACCGGTCACTGGTGCGGGCGCACATCGACGCGCTGACGCAGGCGTTTTCCTCGGTGCGTGTCGATTACGAGCTGCTCGACACGTCCAAACCACTCGATTACGCGCTGTTCCGGTACCTCAGCGTGCGATCAAAGATGATGAAGACAAGGTTCTAGGCCGTGCAATTCATCGCCCCCCTGTTTTTCGCCGCCCTGGCCGGACTGGCCATTCCGGTGCTGCTGCACCTGACGCAGCGGGAGAAGAAGCAGATCATCCGTTTCCCGTCGCTGATGTTCGTGCGCCGGATTCCGTATCAGTCCGTGCGGCGCCGGAAGATCCAGCACTGGCTGCTGCTGCTCGTTCGCGTGTCGGCATTGGCGCTGATCATCTTTGCGTTCGCGCGGCCGTTCATCCGGCAGTCGAACATGCCGATCGTTCCCGGCACCGGCGCTCGCGAGCTGGTGGTGTTGCTCGACACCAGCTACAGCATGGGCTTTGCTGACCGCTGGGATCGGGCCCGCGCGGCGGCGCAGGCACAGATCGCCAAAATGTCCGGCTCCGACCGCGGCTCCATCGTCCTCTTTTCATCGGGAGCGGACATCGCCGTGCGTGCGTCGATGGACCACTCGCCGCTGTCGGCAGCGATTGCGGCGGCCAAGCCAGGAGCTGGCGCGACGCGCTACGCGCCGGCGCTGAAGGTTGCGGGCGGCATCCTCGCGGAAACCACGCTGCCGCGCCGCGAGGTCGTGCTCATCAGCGACTTCCAGCGGGGCGGATGGCGTGGTGAAGAAGGCATCCGCCTGCCGCAGGGGACAACGGTCACGCCGATTGCGATCGGTGGCTCCGAGGATCAGGTGAACGTTGGCGTCACCGCGGTGTCGCTGGCGCGCTCGACCTTCTCTGATCAGGAGCGCGTGACCGTCACCGCGGGCCTGACGAACCACTCGATCAAGCCGGTCAGCAGCGGCACACTGACGCTGGATGTCAACGGCATCAAGCACGGGACCAAGCCGGTACAGCTCGAAGCTGGCGGTACTGCGCAAGTCGAATTCGAACCAGTCCTGGTCGGCAACCGCAATACGAAGGCGACAGTGACCCTGTCGCCAGATGCACTGGCCGCGGACAACACCTTCAACTTCGTCATCTCGCCAACCGAACCGGTGCGCGTGACGGTCATCGATCGCGGCGCCGGTGACGCGGGTCTGTATCTGGCACGCGCGCTGGCTGTGGGCGAAGCACCGCGCTTTGAAGTGGTGACCCGCCTGGCGGACAACCTGCCCGAGGACGATCTCCGGCGCAGCGCTGCCGTCGTCCTGAATGATGTTGTCGTCTCATCGCCCCTGGCAAGGCGGCTCTCTCGATACGTCGAGCAGGGCGGTGGCCTGTTCGTGGCCACGGGGCAGCGGGCGAACTGGCCGGCCGACGTCGATCTGCTCCCGGGCGTCGTGGGGGATCCGGTCGATCGCACGCGTGGCGATGCTGCCCGCGTCGGAGCCCTCGAGTTCGCGCACCCCGTGTTCGAACCGTTTCGCGCGCCGCGCAGCGGCAACTTCGCGACGGTGCCGATCTACCAGTACCGAAAAGTCACTCCGGCGAAGGATGGGCAGGTGCTGGCGAAGTTCGACGGCACGGCGCCTGCGGTGATCGAGCGGAGAGTCGGCAATGGGCGCGTGCTGCTGTGGGCGTCGGCGCTCGACACGTCCTGGAGCGAACTGCCAACGCGCGGGGTGTTCGTCCCCTTCATCCACCAGTCCATGCGCTACCTGGCGCAATATTCCGAACCGCGGCCGTGGCTGAACGTCGGTCAGGTGCTCGATGCATCGACGGCGGCGCTCAAGAAGGACGCCGCACAGCGCATCGTGCTCACTCCGTCCGGCAAGCGCGTGCCGCTCCAGGACGAAGGCTCGGAAGTAATGGAGCTCACCGAGGCGGGCTTCTACGAGCTGCGCCGCGCCAGCGACAAGGACGTGGTTGTGGTGGCCGCCAACGTGGATCCGGCTGAGGGCGACCTGACGACTATCGATCCCAAGCTGATCGCTGCTGCGGCTATCGGTGGCACGGGCGGCGATGCCACCGCCAGCAAGGGGCCAGAAATTCCGCTGACACCTGAGGCTCAGGAGCGGAGCCAGCGGCTGTGGTGGTATCTGCTGGTGGGCGGGTTATTGCTCCTTGGCGCCGACACGCTTATGTCAAATCGGCTGGCTAAAACCTAGTATTCTCTTTGTGTTGCCGCCTGTGCTCGTTCCGAGCGCGGTCGGGCCAAGGCACTAGCCAATACGTCTAATGGCTAGATAGCGAGGGCTTCAATGCTCGACGACCTCCGACGCTCCACTCCTCCACGGGATCTATTCGGCATCATCGCGCACGTGCGGACCCGGTGGCGTATGAAGCTGGCGCTCAGTGGTGCCGTCCGCTTCCTGGCCGTCGGCTTCGGCCTGTTCGTGGTCGCGGCCTATGCGCTGGAGACGGTGCGATTCACCACCACCTCCATCATCGTCGCGCGCATTGGTCTCGCCGCCGGGCTCATTGCCGCCCTGTTGTGGTTCGTCGTCCGGCCGCTGCGCCGGAAGGTGAGTGATGAGCAGGTGGCGCTCTACCTCGAAGAGCATGAGCCAGCGCTGCAGGCGACGCTCCTCAGCGCGGTGGAGTCGAGCCGCAACGGCAGCATCACGGCCGAGTCGGAAGCGCTCGTCCGCAAAGTCATTGAACAGGCGATCGACGCATGCGTCCGGATGGATGCCGCGCGCCGCGCCGATCAGGCGCCTCTGAAGAAGTGGGCGGCCAGCTTTGCTGGCGTCGCAGTGGCGGCGGTCCTCATCGTGATGGTTGGCCCCGCGTTTCTGCGCACTGCGGCTTCAGCGCTCCTCCTTGTGTCTCGCGACGTCCAGGCGGCCGTGCCGTATCGCATGGACGTCAAACCAGGAAGCATCTCTCTGCCCAAGGGGGCCGACCAGGCCGTGAAGGTGAAGCTGTTTGGCTTTACCAGCGAAGACGTCGTGGTGAAGGCTCAGCGCAACACGACTTCCGCGACCGCACCGTTGGAAGAGATCCCACTGGTTCGTAATGACGACGGCAGTTGGGACGGAACGCTCTTCGACGTCATGGCACCACTCAAATACCGGGTTTACGCCAATGGCGTGAAGTCTGATGAGTTCCTGCTCACGGTGGTTGATGTTCCCTACGTCCAGAAACTCGACCTTGAATACCAGTACCCGTCTTACACCGGACTCGAGGTCGAGAAGATTGAGGATGGGGGCGACGTAGCGGTGCTGAAGGGCACCGAAGTGCGCGTGCGCATCACGCCGACGATGAAGACCAGCGGCGGGCGGCTGATCGTCAACGACGGCGACGCGCCGCTGACGGTCGAGGCCGACGGCACGTTGACGGGCTCCTTCAAGATCGACACGCAGGGGTTTTATC
>DASROF010000062.1:0-11641 GCA_035647075.1 Vicinamibacterales bacterium
CTGTTTCTCTATTCACTGTTTTACGAGGTATTGGAAGACAGCCTGCAGGTTGTCGTCAGGCGACGTGACCTCATCGATCGCTCCCGCCTCTCCAGACGCGGCCATCTGCGTGACCCTTGCGTAGAACGCATCGGGACGAGCGGTCTCAACGATGAGAGCGCCAGGCTCAAACCGCATGCTGATGACGCCATCTTCCGCCAGCAGCGTCCGCGCGAGCGTGCGCGGGTCGGCGACGCGGATAAAGACGGTATGCGGATGCGTGTCGATCAGGTCCCGTATCTGGTGGACATTGCCCTCGGCGACGATGCGGCCGTTGTTGATGAGAAGGATATTGGAGGTCATCGACTCGACCTCGTGCAGGATGTGACTCGAGACGATGATGCTCTTGCCTGCCTTCGCCCAGTCCTTGATCTGGCGAATCGTGCGGCGGCGCATGATCGGGTCCATTCCGGTCAGCGGTTCGTCGAGGATCAGCAGGTCGGGCTCGTGCACGATCGCCTGTGCCAGCTTGACGCGCTGGCGCATGCCCTTGCTGTAGGCGCCGATCTTCTTGTTCGCCGCATCCATCAAATCGACGGCCGTCAGGGCTCTCTCGGCGGCGGCGCGCGCGTCGTCCACGCTGAAGCCATTGAGCCGCACGAGCGCTGTGACCCAGTCGATGCCGGTCATCCGCTCGTAAAACGCATCCTGCTCGGGACAGAAGCCCATGCGGCGATAGATGTCCGGGTTGCCCCAGATCGGCTCACCGAGGACCCGCACCACACCCTTGCTCGGTTTGAGCTGACCGGTGATCAGCTTCATGAACGTTGATTTACCAGCGCCGTTCGGCCCGAGAAGCCCGGTGATACCCGGTGGAACGGTGACGGTGACGTCGTTGAGGCCGGAGACCTGTCCGTACCACTTCGAGACGTGCTCGGTGGTCACAATCACGTGACCACCTCCACGCCGCGCACCCGGCGCTCGAGCACGAGGACCGACGCGGCGAGCAGCACAACCACGGTCACGAGCGCGGCGGCAAAGTAATTCTGCGGCTCGGTGCTTCGGAAGATCTTGTTCCCGATGACGTCGAGCACATCCCCGGGGGAAATGAACAACCAGGCTCGACTGCCGGTAATGCCGCGCAGTGCCTGATACATCGCCGCGGTAAAGAAGATCAGTCCCGCGTACATAACCGCCACGAAACGGCGGCTCTTCGACAGCGAAGACAGGGCGAGCATCGTAAACGCGGACATCAGGACGGCTACCGCGGAGTAGACGGTAATCGCCGGGAAGAGGAACAGATTCGCCTTCAGAAACGCGAGGCTGCCGGCAAACAGAATCTGCATGAGGAGCAGCAGAATGCCGGGAACCCACGTGACGAACGTGAGAAAGATCAGCAGTGTCGCCAGCTTGCCGACCACGTAGTCAACACGCGTGAGCGGCTTGGACAGATAAATCTGCAGCGCATTGGCGCGGCGATCGTTGGCAATCAGGCCGGAGCCGACGTAGAGCGTGATGAAGAAGACGAAGACGCCCTGCTGACTGAGATAGTCGCGGAACATCGCCGGAGTGGCGTTGAGGAACGAGGCCTGTGGATAGTTGGAGGCCACGTAGAGCTGGACCGAGCGAACGAGAAACGGCAGCCACGCGAACAGCAGCAGCCCCAGGAATTTGCGCTCGCGGAGGCGCTCCATGATGCCGGCACGCGTGATCACCAGCCAGGTGTGGCCATGCGCCTCGCGGCGGCCCTCGTATCGGCGATATCCCTGATCATGAATGGGCATCGCTACCGCTCTCCGACCGCGCGCGCGAACACGTCTTCGAGCGTCGGGACGCTGGCGCGCAGATGCCGCACCTGCATGCCGTGGGTAGCCGCCAGCTGGAACAGCCGCCGCGCGTCCTGGCCATCCGGCTCGCCGGTGCCCGGAACGAAGACCCGCATGATGTCTTCTTCGGTCTCATGGCATTCGAGGCCGGCGGCGTGCAGCACCTCGACAAAGGCGGCGGCCTCGCCCTTGACGCGCAGTTCGAATACCCGCCCGCTGTGTTCCTTCAACGACGCGATCGGGCCTTCGGTGGCCACCGTACCCTTGTCCATGACCACGACGTAGTCGCAGGTGTATTCGACGTCGGGGAGCAGATGTGACGACAGGATCAGGCTCAAGCCTTTGTTGTGGGCGATGTCGCGAATGAGCTCGAGCATCTCCTCGCGCCCCTTCGGGTCCATCCCGTTGGTCGGCTCGTCGAGGAACAGCAGGTCCGGATCGTGGACCAGTGCCTGTGCGAGCTTGATCCGCTGCTTCATGCCGGTCGAGTAAGTCTCGACGTTCCGGTAACGAGCCTCGCCGAGCCCGACGTAATACAGCACCTCGTGCGCGCGCTGCATCGCATCCGAGTGCGGCAATCCGGAGAGGGCGCCACAATACGCCACGAACGAGACCGCATTCATGCCCGGGATATGCGCGTCGCTCTCCGGCATGTACCCGATGCGGGTTCGGATTTGCAGCGCCGCGTGCTTGACGTCGAGATCCAGGACCCGCATCTGCCCCTGGTCGGGCACCACGAATCCGAGCAGGGCCCGCAGCATCGTGCTCTTCCCCGCCCCATTCGGGCCGAGCAGGCCTACGGCACCCGGTGGAAAGGTGGCACTGACGTCGCGCAGCGCCTGCTGACGTCCATAGCGGACCGTCACGCGATCGAGCTGGACAACGGATTTCACAGGTGATGTCACGGATGTCACGGGTAGCCGCTGGAGATACGTGCGCCGACAGTCATAAAGTTCCCCGCAACCCGAGCGCCTCGGCCTGTTCGCGCAACGAGGCGATGACATTCGCGACGTGCGCGTCCAGGGGCAGGTTCAGTTCCTCGGCGCCACGCCGCAGGTCGTCGCGCGACACCGCGCGGGCAAATCCCTTGTCCTTCATTCGTTTGATCACCGAAGCGGGCTCCAGGTCGAGCACGCTCTTCGAAGGCCGGATGAGCGCCGCGGCGGACACGAACCCGGCCATTTCGTCGCACGCGAACAGCGTGTGCTCGAGCGGCGTCTCGCGCGGAACGCCGGAATAGTTGGCGTGCGAGAGGATCGCCTTCGTCACCCATTCGGGGTAGCCACGACGGCGGAGCTCCTCGCATCCGCGAAACGGATGATCCGCCTCGGTTGGAAATCGCTCGTAATCGAAGTCGTGGAGAAGCGCAACGAGCCCCCATTCCTCTTCACTGGCACCGGTCCTGCGCGCGTAGCCTCGAACCGCCGCTTCAACGGCGAGCGCATGTTTACGCAGGCTCTCCCCTGTTGTCCACTCCGTCAGTAATTGCCACGCGTCGGCTCGCGCCGGGGTCATCGCACCGATCTCGGCGCCTGACGATCCAATTCGAGCGCCCGCGCGATCACTTCGTTGGCTTTCACGGTGAGGTTGTATCCCGGAAGTTGCTCAGGATCAATGAACAGCGCGTCGGCGACGTCCGATCCTGCCTGCAATTCACCGCCAACGGGCCAACACAGATAGTCGACGAGCACGAAGTGATATCGCACGTCGCCTTTTTCGTCCCGGGTGATGCGATCGAAGACCTCGATCACCGGACCGACCTCGATCCGCAGCCCCGTTTCCTCGAGCATCTCGCGGACGATTGAATCCTCGAGCGTTTCGCCGAGCTCGACACCACCTCCGGGCAGGCTCCACTGGCCGGCGAGCGGATCGTACTTGCGCTTGACGATCAGAACCTGACCGTCCTGCACGATGACTGCGCCAACGCCTACGTACGGCCGATCCGGGTATTTACGCCTGTCCGTCACGCGTGCTCATTCCCCCATCACCTTGACGATGACTCTCTTTTTGCGCTGACCATCGAACTCCGCGTAGAAGACCTGCTCCCACGGGCCGAGGTCCAGTTTGCCATCGGTGATCGGCAGGATCACCTGGTGTCCCATCAACGTCCGCTTGAGATGGGCATCGGCGTTGTCTTCACCCGTCTGATGATGCTGGTAGTTGAGACCGGCCGGCGCGAGCTTTTCGAGCCATTCCTGAAAATCGTGAATGAGCCCGCTCTCCCAGTCGTTCACATACACCGCGGCGGTAATGTGCATGGCAGAGACGAGCACCATGCCCTCCTTCACGCCGCTCTTTTTCACCGCAGCCGCAACTTCGTCGGTAATGCGGATGAACTCCTGGCGCTTCTTGGTGTTGAACCAGAGGTATTCGGTGAGTGTCTTCATTGCGTCTCAAATACAACCACGAAGGCACGAAGAGATCGAAGCACACGAAGAGAGCCTTGCTTGGTTTTCTTCGTGGTTCTTCGATTTCCTTCGTCTCTTCGTGGTTTCATGCGAGCGACAGCGAAGCGTCTGCGCTCAAATCCCATCCAGCGACGATGCCGGCGCGGAAGTTTCGCAGCCCGGCGGCCGCAATCATCGCAGCGTTGTCTGTCGAGAGCTCGATGCCGGGGATGAAGACCGGCAGTTCGCGCGATTCGCCGCGCTGGCGGCTGTCGGCGCGAAGCCGGCTATTGGCCGAAACCCCGCCGGCGATCCCCACGCTGCGGGCGCCGTGCCACCGTGCCGCGTCGAACAGCGCATCGAGGAGCGTCTCCACGACGACACGCTGGAAGCTGGCACAAATGTCATCGATCTCTGCGTCGGGCAGCGCCTGATCGTCGCCCAGGCCCAGTGCGCCACGCCGCTGCGTCACGTGACGCAGCACCGATGTTTTCAGACCGCTGAAACTGAAATCACGTGTGCCCGGCACGTCGGGCGCATTCCGATCGGCGTGAGTAATCCTGGTCTTCGGAAACGGAATCGCGCGGTCGTTCCCCCGCGCCGCTCGCCGATCGATAACCGGACCTCCTGGATATCCGAGCCCCAGCAGCTTCCCTACCTTGTCGTATGCCTCCCCCGCCGCATCGTCTCGCGTGCGGCCGAGAAGTTCGTAACGGCCAGGTTGCACCACCCGGTAGAGACTCGTATGGCCCCCGGACACGACAAGCACGATCGCTGGAAGCGGCATCTCTCCGCCTTCGAGCACCAGCGACTCAATGTGCCCGGCGAGGTGATGCACCGGCACGAGCGGCACGTTCTTCGCCCAGGCCAGCGACTTCGCGAACGACAGTCCGACGAGCAACGAGCCCACAAGGCCGGGCCCCTGCGTCACCGCAATGGCATCGACCGTGGTGAGGTTGGCGTCGGTCAACGCTCCGCGCACGACCCCGCAGATGTCCCGGATGTGCTGGCGCGCCGACAACTCCGGAACGATGCCTCCCCACTCGCGATGCAGCGCCATCTGCGACGCGACGACACTCGACCGCAGTCGCCAGGGCTTTTGCGGATCGCCGGTCTCTTCGACAACCGCCGCGGCCGTTTCGTCGCAGGAAGTCTCGATTCCAAGAACGATCATTCAGTTCACGCTTCCAGGTTCTCGCTTCTCGGTTCGTGTTCTGTGTTCGGTATTCAGGGTTCGATGCGAGGTGCGACGCGCAGAGTTCTAGGTTCGTGCCGGTGCCGCGCCAACCAGCTGTGCCAGGGACTCAGCGTACGGCGGTCGGGCAATGCCGCGTTCGGTGATGATGGCAGTGACGTACTTTGCCGGGGTCACGTCGAACGCCGGGTTCCGAATCTTCGCGCCTTCGGGCGTCAGGCGAGCCGACCCGACGTGGGTGACCTCGCGGGCATTTCGTTCTTCGATCGGGATACCGCTGCCATCAGGCGTATGGAGATCGATCGTCGACAGCGGCGCTGCGACGTAGAACGGGATGCCGTGCTCACGCGCGAGGACGGCGACGCCATAGGTGCCGATCTTGTTGGCGACGTCGCCGTTGGCCGCAATGCGGTCGGCGCCGACGACAACGAGATCGACGTTCCCAAGACGCATCATCGACGCCGTCATGTTGTCGGTGATCACGGTGGTGTCGATGCCGTCCTTGACCAGTTCCCACGCTGTGAGGCGCGCGCCCTGCAGGAAGGGGCGCGTTTCGTCGGCGAGGACCGCCACACGCTTCCCACGCTCTGCGGCGGCGCGAATGACCCCCAGCGCCGTGCCGTAACCGGCCGTCGCCAGCGCCCCGGCGTTGCAGTGCGTCAGGATCCGCGCATCTTCCGGCACCAGCTCCGCGCCGTAGGCGCCCATGTCGCGGCAGCTTTGCACGTCTTCGTCGTGAATCTTGTGCGCTTCAGCCTCGAGTCGGTTCTTCAGCTCGTCAACCGAGGCCCCGTTCTGGGCAGCCTCGGCGAACGTCCGCTTCATCCGCTCAATTGCCCAGAACAGATTGACGGCCGTCGGGCGGGTCGCCGCCATCAGATCGCAGAGCTTCTGAAATTCAGTCGTGAACTGCTTGGTGCCCGTCGCCTTGCTGCGCCGCATGCCAAGCGCGATGCCCATCGCGGCCGCGACGCCGATCGCCGGCGCTCCGCGAATGACCATCGTCTTGATGGCCTTGGCTACGTCTTTCGCCGTTTTGCACGAGACATACACCTCGACTGACGGCAGCTTGCGCTGGTCGATCATCACGACCGCGTCGTCTTTCCATTCGATTGTGGGGAGCACGCGAAGGCGATGATAACAGTTCACTCTTCCGGGTTCTCGGTTCCCGGTTCGTGTTCAGGTTCGGTTCGGGGTTCGGGGTTCGGGGTTCAGCGCAACGGTCCACGCAACCGGTTCCGCTGATTTTTTTCCAGCGTGGTTGTCCCGCCGATTGTTGGCATGTATTTGCAGCTCGCGGGCGCGAATTCGCCACGAGGGCGCATGCGCGAGATTTATTCAATCGTGAACGGAATCTGGCTCTATTTCAGCAACCTGGCATCGAATGGCAGCGGTAGCAGTGCGCTGAGCGCGTAGCGGCCCGTTTCACGGCGCAGATTCGCCATGATCACTTCGAGGTCGCCGCCGAACTCCCAGAGGATCTGTCGGCAGGCGCCGCACGGAGGCGTCGGTGCCGCCGTATCGGCAACGACGACGACGCGTCGGAAGCGGCGATGCCCTTCCGAGATCGCTTTGAACATGGCGACGCGCTCGGCGCAGATCGTCAGCCCATACGTCGCGTTCTCCACGTTGCAGCCGGTGATGATCGTGCCGTCGGACGTCTCGAGCGCCGCACCGACCTTGAATCCGGAAAACGCCGCGTGGGCATGCCGCCGTGCGCGGCGGGCGGCGGCGATCAGCGCACGGGCATCAGAGCCGGGCAAGGATTTCCTCCAGCAGAGCAATGAACGAGCCGCGCACGCGACGCGCGGTCTCCATCACTTCCTCGTGGTTCAGGACGCCCGGCAGGACACCAGCCGCCATGTTCGTGATGCACGAGATGCCGAGCACTTCGAGCCCCATGTGACGCGCGGCAATCGCTTCAGGCACGGTAGACATGCCGACCGCGTCGGCGCCGATTGTCCGGAAGAACCGGATCTCGGCCGGTGTTTCATAGCTTGGACCGTGCGTGGCGACATAGACGCCGTGCTGCACCGGAACGCCGGTCGCCGCCGCGGCGTCATCCGCGATTCGGCGCATCCGTGACGAATAGACCTCGCTCATGTCCGGAAACCGCGCGCCAAGGCGCTCGTCGTTGGTGCCGACCAGCGGGTTCGTGCCGATCAGGTTGATGTGATCATCGATGATCATCAGCGCGCCCTGCGCGAAGCCGGTGTTGATGCCCCCCGCAGCATTCGTCAGGATGATCTGCTTGACGCCAAGCCGCGCCATCACGCGAACGGCGAACACGACGGTTGCGAGATCGTGCCCCTCGTAGAAGTGTGCCCGGCCGGCGAGCGCGGCAACACGTCTCTTCCCGATGGTCCCGATCACGAGACGGCCGCTGTGTCCGATGACCGTCGACGCCGGCCAGTGCGGCAGGTCGCCGTACGGCGTGGCGACGGCGTCGACCAGCCGGTCGGCAAAGTCACCAAGCCCTGAACCGAGAACGACGGCGGTATCCGGCAATGTGCCGCAGCGACCGCGAATGTGCGCCGCCGTTTCCTCGATCCGTTCGAAGGAACCGAGTCCGCTCACAGCAGCATGCCGGCGATGGTGGCCGTCAGGAAGTTGGCGAACGTGCCGGCAATCATCGCCCTCACGCCCAGCCGCGCCAGATCGTGGCGTCGCTCTGGGGCGAGTGCACCGATTCCGCCGATCTGGATACCGATCGAGCTGAAGTTCGCAAACCCGCACAATGCAAACGTGGCGATCGTGAACGACTTCGGGTCGAGCATCGCCTTCAGCGGTCCGAGCTGCGAATAGGCGACGAACTCATTGAGCACCATCCGTGTGCCGAGGAGGTTGCCGATGGTCGCAGCATCACGCCAGGGGACACCGAGGCTCCAGGCAATCGGCGAAAAGACCCACCCGAAGATCTGCTGCATGCTGAGGCCGGCGAGCCCCAGGATGGCGTTCACCAGGGCGATGAGCGCGAGAAAGGACACCAGCATCGCGCCGACGTTGAGCGCGAGGTGCAGGCCTTCGCCAGTGCCCCTGCCGATGGCGTCGATGACGTTCACGTCGGTCCGCTCGACATTGAGCTTCACGGTGCCCATCGTTTCCGGCTCACGCGTCTCGGGCACGAAGATCTTCGCCATCATCAGCGTCCCCGGCGCGGTCATGATGACGGCGGTCAACAGATGCTGCGCCTCGACGCCGAACAGGATGTATGCCGCCATCACTCCGCCGGAGATGTGCGCCATGCCTGCGGTCATGACGGTCATCAGCTCCGACTCGGTCATGCGCGGCAGAAAGGGACGGATCGTCAGCGGAGCTTCCGTCTGCCCCATGAAGATGCTGGCCGCCACGTTCAGCGACTCAGCTCCGCTCGCCCGCATGAAGCGGCGCATGACGACCGCGAAGACCCGGACGATGAGCTGCATGACGCCAAAGTAGTAGAGCATCGCGAACAGCGCCGCGATGAACACGATCGTCGGCAGCACCATGAACGCGAAGATGTTGGCGTATTGGCCGCCCTCCTGGCCGAGGACGTTCGTCATGATCCTGGGCCACACATCGGGATTGCCGAGCGGGCCAAAGACGAACGAAGACCCGACGTAGGTGAAGTTCAGGAGCTTCGTGATCAGACGGCCCGCGTTCTGGAACACCAACTGCCCGGCCGCCGTTTTCAGGACGACGAGCGCGAACACGAACTGCAGCGTCAGGCCCCACGCGACCGTCCGATAGTCGATCGCCCGCCGCGCTGAGGACGCGCAGTAGGCCAGCGCGAGGATCAGGGCGAGGCCCGCGATCGGCTGAATACGGGTCGCGCCAGCGAACCCCAGCCCGATAGCAACCACGGCAACGGCAAGCAGGCCGCCGAGAATCAATGCATCGTGGCGGGTCCACTGCTGTTCGCCAAGTCGTGGTTCGAGTGTCTCAGTGTGCATAGCCCCTCATCGCACTTCGTCCAGAATCTTTACGCGCGCCGCCGGTGCGTGATCGTTGATCGCGATCGCGCCTCGACTGAGTATCAGCGCCTCGTCGAGCCCGTGGCCTCCGCGATGGCGCAGCTCGATCAGCGGCTCGCCCTCGCGAACCTCATCGCCGACGTGTGCGAGCGTCACCGCGCCAACGCCATGATCGACCGGTTCACCGACTTTCGATCGACCCGCGCCCAGGACGTGAGCGGCGCGCCCGATCGCCAGCGCTGCCATCTGCGTGATGAACCCTGATCGCGGTGCCGACACCACCGCACGATCCGGCGCCGACGGCATCAGGCTGTAGTTATCCACGGCACGACGGTTGCCGCCCTGGCGCTCGATCATGCGCGACAGCGTCTCGAGCGCACGCCCTGATGCCAAGGCATCATTGACCCGGGCAGATGCCGCCGCGGCATCGCGTTCAAGACCGGCGAGGATCACCATCCGGGAAGCCAGCCGGGTGGCGACGGATTTCAGTTCGCCGGATCCCCTGCCCTTCAGCGTCTCGAAACACTCGATCATCTCGAGGGTGTTGCCGATGGCATTGCCGAGCGGGGCGTCCATGTCGGTGACGAACGCCTCGGTCGGAATCCCGCCCAGCCGCCCGATTTCGACCATCGCGCGCGCCAGCGCACGCGCCTGGTCCGCAGTCTTCATGAAGGCCCCGTCGCCGCATTTCACGTCCAGCAGGACCGCGTTGCTGCCCTCAGCCAGCTTCTTGCTCATGACGGAGGACGCGATGAGCGGCACACTTTCCACCGTGGAGGTGACGTCGCGCAGCGCATAGAGCTTCTTGTCCGCGGGCGCCAGAGTGGCCGTCTGTCCGATGATGCTGGTGCCGACATCGCGCAGCACGGCCTTGAATTCATCGATCGTCAGATCGACGCGGTAGCCGGGGATCGATTCGAGCTTGTCGAGGGTGCCGCCCGTGTGGCCAAGGCCGCGCCCGGACATCTTCGGCACAACGACTCCGCACGCCGCGGCCAGCGGCGCAAGCATGATGGAGACCTTGTCGCCAACGCCGCCGGTGCTGTGCTTGCCAACTTTGATGCCGGGAAGATCAGAGAGGTCGACCCGGTCGCCCGACCGGACCATCGCGTCGGTCAGGAACCACGTCTCCTCCGCATCCATGCCCCGGAGCACGATGGCCATCAGTAACGCCGAGGCCTGATAGTCCGGCACGCTGCCGTCAACGACGCCGCGAACGAACAGATCGATTTCGTCGCGCGTCAGGGACTGCCCGTCGCGCTTGTGGGCGATGACATCCGCGAATCGCATTTGGGGGCGCCCAAGTATAAAGGCCAGTCCCGCAGGAGCCCTGGCGTAAGCGGAGCCTGCAGAATTCCTTTGAAAATCACGATAAATGAGACGACGCGGGCTTCCCTTCGTGTGAAGTTGTGCGCATTCACGGACCCTTGCTGTGCACCAAGTGACTCTCTCGCCGCCCGCCGTCGGGACAATGCCCGTCGATCAGAGCACCGCGCTCGCAGAATTCGCGCGCGCGTGCAAATCTGCAGCCCGGTCGGTTTCCATGTATCCGGTGACGCATCCGTCGATTGCGGCAGCGCTCTCCCGCGTCACGTCAGCGGGGAAACGGCTGACGGCGGGGGGCGACGTCACGCTCGCCGTGCACCCCGCCATGATTGTGGTCGAGGGTCGAACCCCGGCACGTGCGGACAGCGCCATCAGCGAGCTCGCGGCGCTGCTGCACGACCGGCTCGTCGGCGAGCTCCGGGTAACGCGTGACGCGGAGCCCGAAGACTGGCACTCCCTCCTTTTGATCCTGTCGCGCACGCCCGATGAGCTCATTCACGACGGAGGGGTGTCCAAGGCGTGGGCGGCATCCGGCCGTGCCCACCTCGATATCCGCGAGATCGATTACGCCGAAGTCCTCCGGGAACGTGCCGGCGGCGATGAGGCCGCGTGGGATCGGATCATCGCCTTCTGCCTGCAGGGTGAGTCGTTCGTCATGGACGAGCGTGCGCTGGCGGCGCTGGTCGCGGCCGTCAGCGACCCGGATCGCTTCGGCGAGCTGCTCGCGCGCCTGCAGGCGTCGCCGGCTGCGACTGGCGCGGGGATGGGCGCGACGGCCGCCGCGATGTTGCAGTTGATGAAGACGGCGCTGGAGGCGGCAACCGCGCAGGGGCTCGAGAGCGACCGCGCGCTCGACACGATGGCGACCTCAATGGCGCGGCTGACGCCCGAGATGATGCTCGCCGTGCTCGCCGAACGGCAGTCCGGCGGTCCCGACGCCTCGATCGCCTCGTCGGTCATCGATGGCATGACCGA
>DASROF010000063.1:0-23677 GCA_035647075.1 Vicinamibacterales bacterium
GGATGGCCGGGATCTGCGAGGCCAGTGGTTGGGCCGGGTCGAGATGCGACAGCATCCGCTCGGCATCTCCGTTCAGATAGACGCTGCCGTGCTGCTGCGCCGACCCGGAGATCGCCGCGATGCGGTTGATGTCCAGTCCGCTCGCGGACACCCGTGTCAGCATCGCCTCCAGCGCGTCGGCCCACATGGTCGGCGACGAGAACGCCTCGCCACCGTCGCGAACTCCCGCCCCATCGTGTGCAGCGGAGGCGGAGGGGAGTACGCCGTGGTCCGTGCCGTATTGCGGAAATATTTCGTCAAACGACAGCGATGCGTCGAAGACGACGCGCGCGTCCGTCCCGTTGACCTCGAGGACGATGGCGGTGAGACTCTGAGTACTCGAGTCGAGCCCCAGATAGAGTTTCACCGGACCCCGAGCAGCAGATCGACGAGCAACTGATCGAGCTTTTCGTAGGGCAGTCGCCGCGCGGCGAGCGCCTGCCGATCGAACGTCCGCCCTTTGAGTTGTTCCGCGGCTGCCCGGCTGTACTGGTCCGCCTCGTAGTGTCCGGCTTCAGCCGGACCGCGGTCGCCGCGAATTTCCGCGAGCAGCGCCTGAATCTCGGTGCTGGCGCAGAACTGCTTCGCTTTCTCCTTGAGAATCAGATACGTGCGCATGCAGCCGCTGGCGAAGTCCCAGACGCCTGCCGCGTCCTCCGTGCGGTAGGCATGCGCGTCGAAGTGCCGCGGGCCGTCGTAGCCCGATTCCTCGAGCAGCTTCACCAGGAAGAAGAGCGGCTTGATCGATTCCGATCCGAAGCGGAGATCCTGATCGAAACGCCCGGGTTTCTGATCGTTCAGATCGATGTGAAACAGCTTGCCTGCTTCAAGGGCCTGTGCCACCGCGTGGTAGAAGTTCAAGCCGGCCATGTGCTCATGGGCGACTTCCGGATTGACGCCCACCATGTCGGGATGCGCCAGCGTGTAGATGAAGGCGAGATAAGCAGCGGTGGTCGGGAAGTAGATGTCGCCGCGCGGCTCGTTCGGTTTGGCCTCGAGCGCAAACTTCAGGTTGTATTGCCGATCGCGCGCGTACTCGCACAGGAAATCGATGGCGGCGCGGAACCGCTTGATCGCCTCGATCGGATCCTTGGCGGCATCGACCTCGGCTCCTTCGCGGCCGCCCCAGAACACGTAGGTCTGCGCGCCCAGTTCCACCCCCAGGTCCATCGCGCGCATCGTCTTCTGCAGCGCGTAGGCGCGGACGTCGGGGTCGTGTGACGTGAACGCGCCGTCCTTGAAGACCGGATCGGTGAACAGGTTCGTGGTGGCCATCGGCACTGTCATCCCCGTGGAGTCGAGCGCACGGCGGAAGTCGCGCACGATGCGGTCGCGATCGGCGGGCGACGCGTCAATCGGTACCAGATCGTTGTCGTGGAAGTTGACGCCATAGGCGCCAAGCTCGGCGAGGCGTTTCACCGCATCGCACGGATCGAGAGCCGGACGGACGAAGTCGCCGAACGGATCTCGGCCGCGATTGCCGACGGTCCAGAGACCGAAGGTGAACTTGTCAGCGGGACTGGGCTGGAGGTTCATCGATTAGTTTCCCGGAACGTAGCGGAGATTGATGGACATGTAGTGCTCGAGCGTGTCAGCAGGCGGCCCGCAGGAGTCCTGGATCGGCCGCTTCGAGAACGTCTGAAAGTAGAGCACGCTGGCGTCGCGCCACCACCGCGCCTCATTTTCCTGGATCGCAAGAAACGCGCGTGTCTCTTCGTAGCGCTCGGCGTCGATGAACGTCGACAGTCCCTGCCAAGTCAGCTCCGTGCCCTGAACCGCTTCAATGCCGCGGCAGTAGCGGAACGTCAGCTCGTCCCAGAGGATCCGGCCCGACGCCATCTTGTAGTCCCACGGCACGTGATGGAACCAGAGCAGGTAGTCGTCCGTCACGGTCGCCAGATTCGCAAATCTGTCGCGGACTGGCGCGGCGTACTGCGCGACGGCGTTGCTGCCGGTGGCGGTTCGATCGAAACCGATACCGTTCGCGTCGGCGCGGTTGTAATAAACCGACGTTTGATCCGCGCGCGGACCGCCGGTGACCCACGGCCCCGGCCCGTAATGATGACCGCGCGCCATCTGGTGATGCAGGCCGAGCGGCGTCATGTAGTCCACTGTGGCTTGCCGCGATGCGAGCATCATCGACTTCACCGGCGCGATGAACGCGGTGTCGTTGGTGAACGTCATCCGGAGCCATTCGTCGGCGATGTCAGACGAGGTCAGTGACGGATTCCACGCGAGCCGGCCGAATGCATGCCAGTTGGCGCAGGCAAGCACCGATCCGCACCAGTTGCGATCAGTCCCCGTGTTCGCCACGCCGGCAATCCCGGTATGCGCGTAGCCGTGCATCGTCCCGTCAATGACCTGTCGGACGAGCGATCCCTCGCCCTTCACGTAGGTATCCGCGCGCAGCACCTCTTCGAACAGCGGAGCGAGATACGAGAGGTGCGTCGCGAACCCCAGATACTCCTTGGTGATCTGCAGCTCCAGCATCAGCGGCGTCTTCGGCATCGCGCCAAACAGCGGGCTGAACGGCTCGCGCGGCTGGAAGTCGATCGGGCCGTTCTTCACCTGGACGAGCACGTTCGGCCGGAACGTGCCGTCGAGCGGCTGAAATTCCTTGTACGCCTGCGTGTGGCGGTCCTCTTTCGGATTTTCCGCATAGACGAACGCGCGCCACATGACGATGCCGCCGTAGCGTTCGAGGGCTTCGGCCAGCATGTTGGCGCCGTCGGCGTGGGTGCGCTTGTAGTCCTGCGGGCCCGGTTGGCCTTCGGAATTCGCCTTCACCAGCAAGCCGCCGAAGTCGGGGATCACCTTATATATCTCCGCGACTTTGGCAGCCCACCAGGCTTTGACCTCCGGGGCGAGCGGATCAGCGGTTTTGAGCCCACCAATCTCAATCGGCGCGCTGAAACGCGCGGTCAGGTAAACGCGGATCCCGTACGGACGAAACACGTCTGCCAGCGCTGCAACTTTCTTCAGGTAATCGGCCGTCAGGCTTGTCGCGTTGGCGTTGACGTTGGTCAGCACCGTGCCGTTGATGCCGATCGACGCGTTCGCCCTGGCGTAATCCGTATACCGCGGGGATTTGTAGCCGGGCAGCGTGTACCAGTCCCATAGCGAACGGCCAGCGTAGCCACGCTCGACGCTGCCATCGAGGTTGTCCCAGTGGTTGAGGATGCGGTGCTGGATGCGCGGCCGGTCGCTGATCCCGAGCGTATCGATTCGCTGATTCGTCTGCAGAAGGCGCAGGAAATGAAATGCTCCGTAGAGCACGCCGATGTCGGTGTTTGCGGCGATCACCGTCGCGCGCCGGCCACGCGCGCGGACCGATCGAATCAGGTATCCCTCGCCGCCAAGTGTCCGCAATTCCGCGTCGAGTCCCAGCGACGAGATCACTGCCGAGCGGCCTGTGCCGGCAATCAGAGCACCATCGGCCACAACGTCCGCGACTGACGGGATCGTGGTGTCGAGAAGACCGCCCAACCCGCGCGTGAGCTCAGCGGCGGTGGCTCGCGCGGTTGCCGACTCGCCGCTGACGAGAAGGCCGGTGACCGTGCTTCGGTAATGCTTGAGCAGCGCCGCATCAGCGACGCGGTGATATCGCAGCCACAGCTCGTAGCCGTCTTCGGCGAAGGCCGACGGTGGACGGAGAGCGATGATGATGGCTGCCAAGACGAAACCGCGAAGACCGCGAAGGATCAGGTTCATCGAGGCGTCAGCTTGTCGAGCCCGTCCGCGAAGCGCGGATCCATCGCGGCGATGTCCGCGCGATACGAGACCGTTGTCGCAGTGGGAAAGTTCCCCGGCACTTTCTGCGTGACCTGTCCGGTTGCCGCCCACTCGGTCCCACGCTGCAGCGTCACGACGAAATCCACTGAGCTCAGCGCATTGACGTCATGCCCCATCGTCGTGTGGAACACGCGGCCCTTGCCGTAGGAGAGCACCATCAACTGCGGCTCATCGCGGCCGCTGCCGCCGATCGGTGGCGTGCCGGCGATGTTCATCGGATCGGAATACGCCGTTGCGAGCACCGTCATATTCCTTCCGGGACCGCGCAGCCTCGCGTACGTCTCGTCGCCCTGGTGCATCCACGATGGCGGCAGGCCTTTCATGATCGGATGCGAGCTGTCGCGGACCGTGATCAGGAATGGCACCCGACGGCCGTGGCTTCCCGTCGGGCCAGCCGTCGACTCCGACACGAGCTTGCCATCGCGGTAGAACCAGTAGGGACCGGACTTCTCCGTGCGCCCGCGCCAGCCGCCGACGCCGATCATCTCGTTGAAGGCCTCCCAACCCGGAAACGCGTTGTCCGCGGCATGCACGGAGACGAAGCCGCCGCCATTCTTCACGTACTGTTCGAACGCCGTTTTCACGCCAGCCGGCCAGCGCGAATCAGGCGCGTCGTAGTTCCAGACGATGACCTGGTACTTCGCGAAATCGGGCATGAAGCTGCTGAAATCACCGGTCGGCGGCGGGGCGGTCACGACGGTGGTGGTGAACAGGCCCGTTTCGTCGAGCACTTTCTTGAGCACTGGAGTCACGCGCTGCCATTCGTGCCAGGGGCCGCCGCTCTCGCCGTCGAGGATCATCACGGAGATCGGTGCGGCGGCGCGGGGTACCAGCGTCGCGAGGACAACGATTGCAGCCAGGATCGCGATGGCCGTTCGTTTCACTGTGTGGCTCCGTCAGTCTGTCAGGTGGCTTCCGCGTCAGGCGGAAGATTCTACCGAATGCACCCAGCGATGGGCCGGGTCTTCGTACACCGCGAGCTTCCGCTCATCGCCGGCGATCGCCCACAGGTAATAGAGGTCGTAGCGGGGCGGGGCGCTCACCGAGTGATACCCGTACGGGATCAGCACCGCGTCGCCGTCACGCACCTGATGCGTGGCGGCTTCGCCAGACGCAGTGTAAGAGACATGGAGCCCGAATCCTTCCGGCGGATTCACGCGGTAGTAATACATCTCTTCCAGCCGCAGCTCGTTGTCCTTTCCGTCGTGCTTGTGCGGTGGGTAGCTGCTCCAGTGCCCCTTCGCGTTCACCGTTTCGCCCACCATCAGGCGTCGCGTGTGCGGATCGGTCGTGAAGAGATTGCGGACCTCGCGCTTATAGAGGTCGGTGCCGCGCTGCACGACCGCGACGTCATCAGGGGAGCACAGAACCGGGCTGCCACCGGCGGGCGCGGGTGTGGATATGAGAAGCGCCTCGAGTGGCGCATCGGCGCGCACGGTCAGCTCGATGCCCGGTGGCAGGAGCAGAGCAGTTGCTCGATCGGTGAAGACGTTGACGCGCTGCACGTTCCACGTCTGGCCACCCGCTTCAAATGTGCCCCGACCCTCCAGCAGCACAACGACCGTTTCCTCATCGGCCGAGGCGTACTTTCCGGATTTGCCAGCCGACAGCAGAAGCCGATGTGTCGTCAGCTCGCGCGCGCCATGTTCACCCCGTCGCTGGAGCGTCTGTAGTCCGTCAACACGCCTCGATCTGAACAGCGTTTCACTCAGTACCTTTTGCACCTATTGAACCCCTTGCGCCTGTTGAACCCCTTGGATCTTTCGCACCCTTCGCACCCCTGCCGAGTCACATATCATGGCACGCGTATGGGGCAGTCTTTGTTCGACCTCTCGGGGAAAACCGCTGTGGTCGCCGGCGGGACCAGTGGCATTGGCCGGACGTTGGCGCTGGGGCTCGCCGATGCGGGCGCTGACGTCGTCGTCGTGGGCAGGCGAGAGGATGCGGTTCAGGATGCGGCAACCGCAATCGAAGCGCGCGGCCAGCGAACGCTGCGGCTGACGGCCGACGTGACGAAGCGGGAGTCGTTGCAGAGCGTCCACGACACGTGCATTCAGCACTTCGGCAAGGTGGACGTGCTCATCGCGGCGGCTGGGGTGACGACGAAGGTCAGCACGTTGCAGATGACCGACGAGGACTGGCGACGTGTCATCGACACGAATCTCACCGGGACGCTGCACGCCTGCCAGGTGTTCGGCGCCGGGATGATCGCGCGCAAGGCTGGGCGGATCATCACCGTCGCGTCGCTGTCGTCCTTTCTTGGTTTCTATGAAGTCGCGGCTTACACCGCGAGCAAGTCGGGTGTCGCGGGACTGACACGCGCGCTGGCGGTCGAATGGGCGCCGCACGGGGTGACGGTCAACGGGATCGTGCCCGGCGTGTTCAGGACGAATCTGAACAGCCATCTGCTCGACTCGGCTCGAGGACAGGAGTTGCTGACACGGACGCCGATGCGCCGGTTCGGGCAGCTCGACGAGCTCGTCGGCGCAACGGTGTTTCTCGCCTCTGACGCGGCAGGCTTCGTCACCGGTCAACTCCTCGCCGTGGACGGCGGGTTCCTCGCGAGCGGCGTCAATCAATAGACTAGAATCGCGCGCTGTGATCGATCGAGCTCTCGCTATCGTCGTATTGCTTCCGCTGCTGGCAGGATGCCGCGCTGAGCCGGCCGGCGGTCCGGCGGCGGCGAGTGCAGCGGCGCCCGCGTCAGCGGCGGCGCCCGCGCCAGCCGCCGACAACACGAACGCCATCATGAAGCTCGAGGACGTGCCGAAGAGTCAGCGAGCGTTCCTCGAGCAGCACGTCGCCAACACCGACATCACGGTGACCTACAGCCGCCCCGTCGCGCGCGGGCGCGAATTGTTCGGCGCGATCGTGCCGTACGGCAAGCCGTGGACGCCGGGCGCCGACCGCGCCACGTGGATCAAGGTGACGCGCGACGTCACGGTGAACGGCGCGTCATTGCCAGCCGGCAGCTACAGCCTGTGGGCGATCCCGGGCGCCGACGCGTGGACGATGATCTTTCACAAGGACTGGAACCGCTTTCATCTGCCGTATCCGGGCGACGAGGGCGTGGCGCTGCGGGTCGACGGCATCAAGCCCGAACGTGGGCAGCACATGGAAACGCTGGCGTGGTATTTCCCGGTCGTCGAAGGGAAGGACGCCGTGCTTCGCCTGCACTGGGGAGAGACGATCGTGCCGCTGGCGGTCCGTGTTCCGTGAGGGGTTCCAGGCATTACCATCAATCTCCTGCATGCCTGCAACGGACATCGTCGCGCGCATCGAGCGCGAGCGCGTCGTGGCGGTCATTCGCCTCGCCAATCCTGAAAAGCTCCGAGCGGTGATCGATGCGCTGGCCGCCGGCGGGGTGCGTGTCTTCGAGGTGACGATGACGGTGCCCGGCGCTATCGAGCTGATCGGCCAGCTCACGCCGACGTTGCCCGACGAGTTGATGGTCGGAGCGGGCACGGTCCTCGACGCCGGGACTGCGCGCAGCGCGATCGACGCTGGGGCTCGTTTCGTGGTGAGTCCTGTTTTCCGGCGTGACGTGATCGATGCCTGTCACGAGCGCGACATCCCGATGATGCCCGGCTGCTTCACGCCTACCGAAATCCTCGACGCCTGGGAGGCGGGCGCGGATATCGTCAAGGTCTTCCCATCAACATCTCTGGGACCGACGTTCATCAAGGACGTGCGCGCGCCGTTGCCGCAGCTCAAGCTGATGCCCACCGGAGGCGTGTCGATCGACAACGCCGCCGATTGGCTGCGCGCCGGCGCCGTTGCCGTGGGTATCGGCAGCGCGCTGGTGGACGCCGGCGACGTGAAGGCCGGCAACTTCGCGGCTCTGACTCAGCGAGCCGAACGACTGATGGCAAGCCTCCCGTGAAGGTCGTCACGTTCGGCGAGATCATGCTGCGGCTCAGTCCGCCCGGCTCTGAGCGGTTGCTGCAATCGCCGGTGTTGTCCGCAACCTTCGGCGGCGCGGAGGCGAACGTTGCCGTCAGCCTCGCACACTGGGGCGTCGAGAGCGTCTACATCACACGCGTGCCTGCGCATGCGATCGGCGAGGCCGCAGTCGGCGCGCTACGAGCCGAGGGCGTGCGGACGGATGCGATCCTCCGCGGCGGCGAGCGGC
The DNA here is from genome assembly GCA_035647075.1 of Vicinamibacterales bacterium. Classification (GTDB taxonomy): domain Bacteria; phylum Acidobacteriota; class Vicinamibacteria; order Vicinamibacterales; family UBA2999; genus Gp6-AA40. Next base: position 7,964 of record DASROF010000063.1, read on the forward strand.
TGGGGATTTACTACGCCGAAGCGGGCGCCAGCCAGCGTCCATCGACGGTCATCTACGATCGCGCGCATTCCTCAATCAGCGAGATCGATCCGGCGGCGATCGACTGGACGGCGGTGATGCAAGGGGCAACCTGGTTCCACGTCAGCGGCATCACCCCGGCGCTTGGCCCGAAGCCGGCGCGATGTGTGGCTGACGCACTGGCAGCCGCCCGAGCAGCAAAGGTCAGCACCAGCCTCGATCTGAACTTCAGGCGCAAGCTGTGGACGCCTGCTGACGCGCAGGCGACATTGCGGCCGATGCTGAAGAATGTGGATCTGGTGGTCGCGAACGAAGAGGATCTCCAGTCGGCGCTCGGACTCGACGTGCCCGGAGTCGATGTGCAGACCGGACGTGTCGATGGCGGCGCCTACCGTGACGTGACCGCTCGCGTCTGCGACATGGGTCCCAGGCTCGTGGCGATCACCCTGCGCGAAAGCTTCTCCGCCAGCGACAACGGCTGGAGCGCGCTGCTCGGTGGGAACGCGATTCCCGAGATGCTGGAAAGCCAGCGCTACGACATCCGGGTTGTGGATCGCATCGGCGCGGGCGATGCGTTTGCCGCCGGACTGATCTACGGAACCACGACGGGACTCACGCCGAGGGAGTCGTTGCGGTTTGCCGTGGCCGCCGGAGCGTTGAAGCACACAGTTCCCGGCGATTTCAATCGCGTCAGCGTTGACGAGGTGCGCCGGCTCGCGGCAGGTGACGCGTCAGGCCGGGTGCAGAGGTAGTGGCGTGAAAATCACCGGAGGAAAGGTCATTGTCTGCAGTCCGGGGCGGAATTTCGTCACGCTGAAACTCGAGACGGAAGACGGCCTCTCTGGTCTCGGCGACGCGACGCTGAACGGCCGCGAGCTGGCTGTCGCCAGCTACCTGAGCGACCACGTGCTGCCGCTGCTCGAGGGACGCGACGCACGGCGCATCGAAGACATCTGGCAGTTTCTCTACAAGGGCGCCTACTGGCGCCGCGGGCCGGTGACCATGTCGGCCATCGCCGCCGTCGACACCGCGCTCTGGGACATCAAGGGCAAGAGTCTCAACACGCCGGTCTATCAGCTGCTGGGCGGGGCCTCGCGCGAAGCGGTCCTCGTTTACGGCCACGCGAACGGCGAAACGGTTGATGAAGCGGTGGAGGCTGCGGCCGGCTTCGTGTCACGCGGCTACAAGGCCGTGCGCGCGCAGTGTGGCGTGCCAGGGATGCAGAAGGTCTACGGCGTGGCGTCCGGCACGGCCTACGAACCCGCACAACGCGGCGCAATCCTGGAAACCGTGTGGAGCAGCGAGCGGTATTTGAGCTGCGTGGCGCCGCTGTTCGAGCAGCTGCGTCGCGAGCTCGGGTTCGACATTCACCTGCTGCACGACGTGCATCACCGCCTGCGGCCGATCGAAGCGGCTCGCCTTGGGCATGATCTCGAGCCGCATCGGTTGTTCTGGCTCGAAGATCCGACTCCCGCGGACAACCCCGAGAGCTTCCGGCTGATCCGCCAGCACACGACAACGCCGCTGGCCGTGGGGGAGGTGTTCAACACGATCCACGACTGCCGCCAGCTGATTCAGGAACAGCTGATCGACTACATCCGTACGACCGTGGTGCACGCCGGCGGGATCAGTCACATGCGGAAGATCGCGAACCTGGCCGAGCTGTATCAGGTCCGCACCGGATCGCACGGCGCGACTGATCTGAGTCCCGTCTGCCTGGCCGCGGCGCTGCACTTCGATCTGAGCGTTCACAACTTCGGCATTCAGGAATACATGCCGCACTCCGCGGACACAGACCGTGTGTTCCCGCACTCCTACACCTTTGCCGAGGGCCTGATGCATCCGGGGAACGCGCCGGGGCTCGGCGTAGAGATCGACGAGAAGCTTGCCGCCACGTTCCCGTATCAGCCTGCGTATTTGCCTGTCGCCCGGCTGTTGGACGGGACTGTGCACGACTGGTAGGCGTGCGCCGCTATATCGTGTCGTTCTTCGACGAGATGCTGAAGGGCACAGGCAAGGCGGTTCAGCCTGCGTCTCCGCCTGATGAAGGTGTAACGATAGACGTCTTCTCGCCGAAGTAATCCGAGTGCGAGGAGCTGTTACACGAGGCCTGCCAAAGATAGTAGCGCCAGGCGCTATTCGATCGGCGTCGAGTGACTGCCGTCGGTCGGCCTTGCCGTCCGAGTGGACCGGTATTTCTCGGTGAGGTCTGGACTTGAGATATCGACGGAGACTCCGGCCATTACGATGCCGTCAGTGCCGCGGACGGTCCCCGTTACCTGACCGTCGCTGTTCCCGACCCGCAGGTGGATGAGGATGGGCCCAGTAGAGTCTTTCGCGGACTCCGCAAGCGTCACGCTTCTTATCACCGTCGAGAATCCCGCGAGCGCGGCGCGTACCTCGTAGTTGCCGAGCGGAAGATCTCCGAACGTGAACTTGCCGTTGTCGTCGGAGGTCGCGTTTCTGCTCTCGGGGCCAGTGAGCGTCAAAGTGACGCCGGGAAGAAGGTTTTCAGAGGTATCTACGACGCTTAGCATTCGCACGTTTTGCACCGACCTGCGAAGTCTATTTGGACCGACCGTCGAAGATTCGTTGGACCAACTGCGAAGATGCCTTGGACCTGTTCAAGGCACGATCGCAACCGGCATCCGCCAGAACGCTGCCTTCTGTGTCTCAGGATCGAGCACGGTGATCTGGCAGTCGTAGCGGCCAGGCTCGATGCTGGCGAGCGGCACGCTGACCTTGACCGGCACGGCCTTCGACTTCGGATGCATGCCGCCGATGACCGGCAGCGGCGCGGTTTCGAAGACTTTCTCGTCGCCCCGGTAGAGCGATAGCACCGCAACGATGGGTCGCCCGGCGGTCGTCGTCGCGTCGCGTTGGTATGTTTCGAGATAGACGAGCAAATCGCGGCTCTTGCTGAACACCCGCGTGACGCTTGGCAGCAGCTTCTGTCCGTCGACGACGAGCGGGTTGAGCGCCGCGACCTCCGCGTCCTGCCTGACGGTGAACAGCTCGTCGCCCGCCGCGACACGCTGGCTGGCGAGCACCACCGAGCTGATCGGTGCGTGCTGCTTCTCGCGCATGAGATTCGGCACCACGAACGGCGTCTGGTATGTGCCGATGCGGCCGGTGGTCGTATCGCGGGCGAGCACTTTGATCACGTACTTCCCGGGCAGCAACACGTAGCCGTTTTCGTACTGAATGGGGCGACGAGCCAGCTGCTGCGCATCAGCGTCGCTGAGCCGGATGGTGATGCTGTCGCGGATGTTCTGAATCGTGATGCCGTACTCGTCCTTGATCTCGCCGATGAAATCGATCCGCGTCGTGGCGGCGCCTCGGCTGCGCGCTTGCGTCAGCTCGCTGCCGGGAATCTTCATCGAGACCGGAACGTAGTACTCGGCGCGACTGAGCTGGAAGTAGTTCAGCTCCATCGCGATGGTGATCTCCGTGATCGGATCCTCGAGCGTGAACGCCTCTTCGAGCTGACGCTCGCGGTCCGCGTTGGTGAAGTTCGCAAATGTCTTGTCGCCGTAATAGCCCTGCCGGTGCGTGACACGTGCGTCGCGACTGGGCTGCAACTCGACGCGGACACGGCGGAACTTGCCATCAGGCTCTACGTGGGTGCTGTAGTAGGCGACGATGTAGTAGTCGGTGACGGCTTGAGCGGCGCGGACGATTCCCAGAGAAAGATCGTTCGAGTCGAAGAGCGCCGTTCCACCGGTGTCCTTCGCCAGGGAGAACAGCGTGTCCTGTGACGCCTGGCTGTTCGCGGCGACGTTGCTCCCGCCAAACAAGCCTCCCGCGCCGCCGGCGGCGGACTGCGTGGCATCACCGAGCGGGGCTGAAGCCGTCAGCCCGCGCGCATCGACGGGATTGATCGTGACGCTCGCGCGGATCGCCGCGTTCTTGGTGGCGCTCAGCTGGGCCTGATTGTCCGAGCCGTTCAAGCGGAGACCGCTCCCGAAGTAGATGAGCGTCTTCTGTTCGGAGAGGCCGCGCAGCATGCCGACCGCGGTCTGCAGCGCCGAGAGCTGCCGGTCGGTGTTGAACACGCTGAATTCGGAATCGCCACCGCTGTCCGCCGTATCCGGTAAGCCGTCGCCATTGAGATCGTCGCCCACCTGCAGGACATCGAGCACTTCGCGCAGCGTCGCGCGGTTGTCGGTGAAGTCCTGCCGGACGCGCAGGATGCCGTTCGAGAACGTGATGACCGCGACGAGATCGGACACCGCCATCTGTCGATCGAGGAACTTCCGCGCGTTTTCGTAGGAGCGCAGTTGATCGGTCAGCGGCATCGACGACTGATCGAAGTAGAGAACGAGCAGCCGCCGGTTCTGATACTTGACGCTGGCGGCCGGCGGTGTCGAGATCTCGACGTTGACCGCCCGCTGCACGCCTGCGGCGGCGTCGCGCACGGGATCAGGGATTGTCGCCTGAACGTCCGCGACCGGCTCGTTGGCGATGCGCTGGAACTCGACGAACGCGATCTCCTGCCGCTGGTTGTCCTCGAAGACGACGAAGTCTTTCGCCGTCAGGCCCTGAATCGGTTGCCCGTCCTTGTCCTTGACGTAGACGTTCTGGACGACCAGGCGCGTCGAACTGCGGAACACCGCCTGCGGTTGATCGCCTTGTGGAGGCGCCGCCGGCGCCTGGGCGCCGCCCGACGTGATGGTGGCGAGAATGAGGAGCGCGGTGCAGGCGGCAGCTCTCATGTCAGAAGCTCATGCTCATGCGTGTGCTGATCCGACGCATCGTATTCGTCGCCGTCGGTCGCCCGAATTGGTCCGAGCCGACCGTCGTGTCGATTCCCGAGTACGTGATGCGGTTGAAGACGTTCTGGGCGTTGATCGACCAGTTGAGCGTCATGCGATTCGAGAGCCGGAAGCTGCGCGACGCCCCCGCGTTCACGCCGAATTGACCAGGACCGCGAATGGAATTGCGCGGCGCGTCCCCCCACGTCCCCGGGTCCGGCGGCGCAAACGCCAACGGGTTGGCGTAATAACCGTCGGGGCCGCCATCGATCGGTTCCCCCGTCAGTCTTGCGCGGACGGTGCCGTTGATGCCGGCAACCGAGGTCACCCTGTAGATCGGCGTTCGCGGAGTTCCGCTTCCGGCCGTGACCTGCCAGTTCGTACTCCAGCCGTTGACGAGCTTTCCGGTCAGGCCTTTTCGCAGCGCCCCGCCGCCAAGTCCTTGTCCCGTGTTGTAGGACACGGTGTAGCGGAACAGATGCCGCTGCTCGAATGACGAGGGTCCGTACTCGGCGTTCAGGTCCAGCCAGTTCTGCGCGATGTTGCCGCCGAAGCCGCCAAAGCTCGCGGCGTTGTCGCTCGCCTTCGTCAGCGTGTAACTCGTCGTCCACTGCAAACCCGCCTGCAGGCGGCGCCGCAGCTCGAATTGTCCTGCGTGCTGGATCGAGTGGCCGTTGGACGTGTGATAGACGAAGCCAGCCGGGCATGTGGGACACGGATTCACCGCGCCGGTTGGGTAAGTGTTCGGAATGAACGCCTGCGGCAGATTGATTCCCTTGCCCGCCAGGTATGTCGCGACGGCGGTCATGCCGCCGGCGACGTCGCGTTGCGCTGATGCCTGCCAGCGATGGACGGTGCCGACCTTGTAGTCCGGGTCCAATGCCACCGTGTTCAGCGTATTGGACACGGGCGCGATGAAGCCGTTGGCGAGCGTCAGCGGTGTGAGCGGCGTGGTGACGGAGTTGAAGGCGAACGAGAGCGGCGGCTGTTGCGCCATCTGCTGCGCCAGCGCCTGGTACACCGACTGGTTGCGATAGATCCCGTAGCCGGCGCGCAGGACGACCGAGGACGTCGGGACAGGGCGCCATGCCACTCCCACGCGAGGCTGGATGCCCCATGGATCCCTCTTCATGAGCGACGATGGAAAGTGGCGACCGGTGATGGGTCCGATGCGATCATCGGCGACGACGGGCGCCGCCGCGCTGAAGTCTGGAGCGACGTCGAGATTCACCAGGCGATCGAGCCGCTCGGTGACAGGCAGCTCGAACTCCCAGCGGACGCCGATGTTGACCGTCACATTCTGGGAGGCGCGAAAGTCGTCGTTGAGGTAGACGTCGTAGTTCCACGCGCGGAAGCCTTTGTCCGCGTTGCCGAACGCGATGTTGCTGGTGTTCGGAAGCCCGAGCAGGAAGTCGGCAAAATCGTATCCCGTCTGCGACCCGTTGAACGTAAATGAGCCGCGCGCGTTCTGCTGCGAGATCGAGTCGATCAACTGGTAGCGGGCATTGCCGCCATAGACGATCTGGTGGCGGCCCTGACTCCGCTGCGTCTCGAGGTTGACGAGATGCGACTGCGTCCTGCTGAAGGAATACTGACTGCTCGAGAGGCCAGCGATGCCGCTCGCAAACGATAGGCCGGGCGGTCCCCAGTTCTCGGGCGCCTGGTTGTTGCCCGTGATGCCGGCATCGCCCGACACATTGACGCGATTCGCAAAGAACGGCACCGTCGAGTTCGTTTGCCGCGTGTACGTGTAGCGCGTTCGAATCTGCCGGTTCGACGGGATGAATCGCCGTGCCCAGTTGATGTTGACGTTCATTCCCGAACCGTGCCCGTCATCGTCAAATCCAAACAACGAGGTCGACTCGTTCGACGAGCGGTTGTAGCCGCCGTTGACGCCCAACTGATTCTTCGTCGTGCTGACGAGATTCGACAGCGATGCGCTGAACGAGTGGTTGACGTTGCTGTTGAACGCCGGGATCTGATAGTTCAGCGCGCCCGTGGTGCCGGCCTGTGGGAGCGGGTAGTACCCGAGCAACGCGGCGGCCTGCGGGCTGATGCGGTCGGCCGGGATGACGTTGTTGGAGAAGGGCAGTCCGGTCTGCGGATCGACGAGGTGGACCGGATTGCCGAATCCGTCGCGCGTCTCCGAGAAATCGCCCGTGCGTTGAAGCAGCGTCGGCATGCGCTGCGACTGCATGTTCGCGTTGTTGTTGGACGACCGGCTGTATTGAATCAGCATCTGCCGGTTCGTGCGCATCAGCCCGGGGATGCGGAACGGCCCCTGAAAGATCGTCGACACGTTGAGGCGGCTGGTGTCTGGCTTCTGCGCAATGAGACCAGTCAGCGAAGGCTGACGCGCATCCCACGCGGAATTGGCGCCGTCCATCGTGAGCTGGCCTCGAAACAGGCGTATGCCGGTCGGGCGATTCACGTTGCCCACTGACGGCTGAGCCGCTCCCGCGCTCACCGTGCCACTGACGAGAAACGCATCGCCGGCCGCTGGGTCACCGATTGGAGGCAGTGGCGGCGCGGGTGCGGGTCCGCCGCCGCGACCGGCCGCGATCTTGGCGGCTGCCGCAGCTGACGCAGCTGCAGCGGCAGCTTGTGCGGGGTTTGCCGGACCACCGGGTGCGACGCCCGCACGCTGGAACCCTCCGACTGCGGGCGGCGCAGCGCCTCCAGCGCGACCTTCTGCTCGCGGCGGAGCCGCGCGTCTCGTCAGATCCTGGGGAGGTGTTGGCGGCGGGATCGGGACGCCTTTGGTGATTTCCGCAAATGGCAGCATCGCCAACTGCCACTGCGCCACTGCCGCCCCGGGCGCGACGCTCACCTCGCGTCGCTGCGGGGACAGCCCGATCATTTCAACCTGGATGTTCCAGCTACCGTCCGCAATCCCCGCGAATCGATATGCGCCCTGACTATGGGTGGTTGTCACGAGCGAGTTGCTGCCCTGGGTTGCGGTCACGCGGGCGCCGGGCACCGGAACGCCATTTGGTAACGTCACCCGTCCGACATGGTCGCCGGCGAACCCGGGACGCGCGAGCAGGACGAGCAGAAGAGCGGTACTAATCTTCATCGGGCTGGCTCACGCTTTCGATGACGAGCACCTCCACCATTTCTTTCTGTCGATCCAGCTTGAGGCCAAGATCGCGGACCGCAGCACTCAGCGAGCGGCCCTCTCCTACTTCAGGCAACAGATTCGTGGAGGACGGGTTGGAGAGCGCAATCGAACTCGACAGACTCCGAATGAGCGCGGTCGGGGAGGCGTCGAGATCGATGGTGTACGTCCCCGTCAAACCGGTCTTATCGTGAACGACGCCGAGCTGTCCAAGCGAGCCGATCAGGCTGACGAAGTTGGCCATCGTTATGCCGCGCATCTGGATGCCGTTGGTTGACAGCGAGGTCATGCCGCCGCATTGCATTTGATCGATGCGAATCGGACCGGGTCCGGTCGGCGGCTTGAAGTTGCTGCAATCGACCTCTTTCATGCGCGCAGTCGGCTTCCACTCCGACTCGGCCGTGGTGAGCACGTAGGCCTGCATCTCGCGTTTTTCGACGTGGTACTTCAACTTGAAGCGGTCTACGAGCACCGCCCGCAGCATCAGCATCACCTGGTCACGCGGGGCGTTGGTTTCGGCTTTTCCGTTGATGGTGAACCGATCGGACGTCATCCACGCGGGGGCGATGCCGCTCAACTGGTAGTCGCGGAGCCCTCCAAACGCCTGCATGAGGATCGTCCGCAGCGGCAGGTTGAGAACCGTGACGCGTCCGCCGCCAGGTGTTCTCAGCGTCGAAGAAGTCACGCGCCCTTCGAACTTCTTGACCGACTCCACCTCGAAACGCGGCAATTGTTCGGGCGGGATCCCTATCGGCGGTGGCGGCGTTGGAATCAGCGCCGATGCTGGACGCGCCGGAGGCGATGGAGGTGTCGTTGGTGAAGGCGTCGTTGGCGGCGCGGGCGTTGCGGCGGGTGGAGTTGGTTTCGCCTGACCCGTCGAGGCCGGCGCCCCGGGCGGCGTCTGGCCGCCAAGTGCATGTCCTGCCAACAACATGCAGGCGCACACGAAGCCCAGAAAGGGCAGCCGCATGATCGTCACTGTTACCACTCCGTCGTAGTGTCCGGCTTTAGCCGGACCTGCTGCTTAGATACGCGTAAAAGACGATGGAACGCGGCGTCCGTTCCCGCCCGCGTTCGCCAGAGTACGGCGATACGGTTGTCGATTAGACGCCGCGCGAAGAAATTCGGATTGTGTGTCGCTCGAGTCCTATGCGGCCCGCAATGCCACCGCCGATACCGCTGTTGGCGCCTCCTCGGCCCCGACCGTGCGCCGGTGTCTCCGCTCCTCGATTCGACGCACGTGTTCCCAGACCGCGCGCATAGACGAGTCTGCGTCGATGCCGTTGGCGATGATCACATCCAGGCGCTGCACATCCAGGTGCGCTTTCTTCAGAAGTGCGTCAATCTGCAGGCGCGCTGCGAGGTGCGCGCCGCGGCCATTCCCGCGGTCGCGTATCGCCGTTTCGAATGCGGTCGTGACCCGGGCGATGCGGCTGGGCGCCAGGCCATGTGCAGTGAATTCTGAAGCCAGGGCTTTGGCATTGCGCGCGAACTGTCTTCCCGTCATCCGCAGGTCATGGTCACTGCGCGATTTCGGCAGATCGAACGATGGGGCTTCGAGGCCTCCTGCCCGAAATATCTTCGCCAGATGGCTGACGTGCCCGAGCAGTTCGCGAAGCGCCGTGCGCGCGGCTCGCGTGCCGTCGGCGCGACGTGATATCGACGCGGACAACTTCGCGAGGTCGAATCCGGCCAATTCATCCACCGCAGCGCTCACGGCCGCGAATGCCTCCTGACCGGCTGTCGATTCCGAGAACGCCGCGTGATGCGTGTTTCCGAAATCGCGAACCCGCAGAAGCATTTCGTACTTTCGTCTGTGCTTGATGTTCATGACGTCCTCTTGCGCCTCAATATCGGCACGAACGACCCCATCGCGGTGACAACGGAGGTAACAAAAGGTGACGGGCTGTCACGTCGCACAGTCGAGCGCGTGCGACGGCCTTCGTGCGGGAGGTTCGCAAAGCCGAAATCGTGTTGACGCCTCGCGTACGAGGCCACACCGACGGCGGCGGCGTGTGCGTGACATCCGGATTTCGCCTCTCTTTCGCGCGCGCACGCGTCACGCTGTCGGCGGAGCCTGCGCAACATCCGGCGCCGTGCGCTCGACTAGTGGCGCGCCTGCGCAAGCCGCGGCGGCGGATTCTTCCATGCGGCAGCGCGCGTTGACGTGCAGATTCTGCGTACTCCGAATCGCGGTTCGACGGTTCCCTGAAGAAATCCGTCGAACGCACGGACGGCCGTTCGAGCGCGTGTTTCAGGAATAGGCTTCGAGCGAGAGCCGACCTGAAGCTCGGCCCCTGGCTAGCTGCGAAAGGCTTCGCGCCCCACGCCCTGAATCGGAATACCCTGAGCCGCGAGCACCTCGTGCTGCAGCGCGAACATCGCCGCTGCCGCTTGATCGATGTGTCGCACGAACGCCAGCGACCCCTGCAGCACCGGCTTGAGCCGCTCACGATCCTGAATCCGCGCCGCCGGATACTCGTGCTCGACGATGAGATAAGTGTTGGCGACGTCCAGGGGCAACAGTTCCCGCGCGGCGAGCTGGTGGTCGAGCCAATCGACCGTTCGATTCTGCAGATAGGCGAGCGGGTCGTGGCGCGCGGTGCCCGGCAGCTCGTGCTCGCAGAGCACGACCTGTTTCTTCCACGCGTTCACGTGATCCGCGGGGTTCGGTGACGGCTTGCCCCCAATCCAGTCGCCTCGTTCCATCGTCTGCCCGCCATAGCCCCAGGCGGCGACGCCCTTCGAATCGACAACCTGACCCTTCACGTGAAAGCCACCGATCAGGAACCCGTAACCGCTGTCCTTGAGGAACTGAAAGATCGATCGCGTGTCCTGACCCATCAGGATGGCGTGCGACGGGTCGTAATGAATGCGGAACTGATCGCCGACGCCGTGCTTCTCGCAGATCCTGTGCAGCGCGATCCATGCGCCGGGGGTGTAGGCGATGTTGTTGTGCCAGTTGTCGGCGGTGGTCCAGCCGGGCATCGGACACTGCTCGACGCGATAGGTCAGGCCCCGTGAGTTGGCTTCCTTCAGCAGCGGCACGAACTGCTGCTCGAAGTCCACGAGGTTCTCGTCCATGCTGTGCTGCTGGTTGCGGCCGACGAAGCCGCACACCGCGTCAACGCCAAGAAGCGCCGCCGCATCGAACACGCGCATCGCGAAGTCGTGCTTCTTCTGGCGCGTCGCGGCGTCGTGATGGAGCAGGTTGTCGAAATAGGCCAGGTCCGAAATGCGTGTCCCCGTCGCTTTCACGGCCGCCTGAACGCGACTCGCGCGTGCGTTGTCGAACGGCTGGCGCAGGTCAAGCGTGTTGGCAACCGGGTCGAGCATCGCCTCGGGCGGCACGTCCGTGTCCGACGGATGAAGCGCGGCCGACAGCTGGATATAGTCGGCGCCCAACTCCTTCCCGAAGGCGAGCCAGTCTTCAATCGCGCGATCGGGATCCGCATCGCGCACCTGGCGCGGCGTCAGCTCCTGCAGCGCGGCAGTCAGAATCCCGACTTTCATGAACTTCGGAGAAAACGCGTGAGTGGTCATGTGCTTTGGGAGTTGGTAGTTGGTAGTTGGTAGTTGGTAATGATCACACTTCAGTCCAGACGCCGCCCTTCTTCGCGCTTTCGAGGATGGCTTCAACGATTCGGTTGGCTCGATATCCGTCCTCGAACGTGGCGACGGTCGGAGGTAACGATCGATACGGCTTGCCGGCCGCGATGGCGCCGTAGATGTCGCGCATCAGGTTGCAGAACGCATCGGACCACGCTTCCTGATGGCCACCCGGGAGATGCGCGTACTGACGTGCGCCATCGACGATCAGCGACGGGTCCTTCTGCAGGATCTCGTTCGCGCGATCGCGATGCCCGAACCAGAGCTCGTTCTGCTGCTCCTGCCGCCACTTCACCGACGACGTCGACCCGCAGATTTCGAGGACCAGATCGTTCTTGTGCCCCGGGCAGACCTGACCCACCGAGAATGTCCCTTTGGCACCGTTGTCGAACCGGACGAGGACCGATGCGAGGTCTTCGACCGTGATGTCGACGGTTTCGGTGTCGCCGCTTCCGGCGGCCGCGAATGCTTCACGCGAGCCCCGCGGCTTCTTCCGCTTCGGCAGCGTGGTCGTGATGTCGCCGAGCACGTGTGTGATCGTCAGTCCGCTCATGTGCTGGGCGAGGTCGCACCAGTGCGAACCGATGTCGCCGAGTGCCGACGAGGCGCCGCCCTTGTCCGGATCCAGCCGCCACGAGTAGTCGGTCTCGTTGAGCAGCCAGTCCTGGATGTAATAGCCGTGCAGAAACCGTGGCGTGCCGATGTCACCGCGCGCGATCGCCTGTCGTGCGTGCTGGACCAGTGGATTGCCGCGATAGTTGAACGTGACCGCCGTGACGACACCCGCGCGACGAGCTTCGTCCACCAGCCGCTTCGACTGATCAGCGGTCATCGCCAGCGGCTTGTCCGACACGACGTGTTTGCCCTTGGCCAGAGCTGCCGACGTCACTTCGTAATGCAGGTAGTTCGGCGTCGCGTTATGGACGACCTGAACGTCAGGGTCGTCGATGAGTGCCTGATAACTGCCGTACCCCTTGCGGGCGCCGAGCACTTCAGCCTTCTGTCGTCCCGATGCGTCGTTGCTGCCGGCGACGGCGACAATATCGACAAAGCCGAGTCGCCTGACCGCATCGATGTGGTGTGGTCCCACGAACCCCGCGCCAACCAGTCCCATCCCAATCCGCGTCACGCTGTCTCCATTCAGTGAGAAACCGCGCAATAATACCCGTCCTCCATGACGTTGCGAATTCTTGTCGCGTGCGCGCTGCTCGTATATGCCGTCGCCGCCGTCGACGCGCAGCGTGGACGAGGAGCCGGAGCGGCACCTGCCGCGCCGCAGGGACGCGGACAAGGCAGTCCAGCATCACAGCGGCCGCCGCAGACAGCGACGCCGCAGCAGTACCCGCCAGAGCAGGTGGAAGCGGGTCGCACGAGGTTCGGCGCGCAGTGCGGCTTCTGTCATGGACGCGACGCCGCCGGCGGCGAAAGCGGTCCCGACCTGACGCGCTCTGCGCTCGTTGCGGCAGACGTGCGCGGCGATCGCATCGGCCCTGTCGTCCGCTCCGGACGCAACGGCATGCCGCCCTTCACCCTGTCGGAGCCGGACCTGGCGGCGATCGTCGCCTACATTCACGATCAGAAGACCCAGGCCGACTCCGCAGTCGGCGGTCGCAGAAGCGTCGATGTCTCCGATCTGCAGACCGGAAATGCACCCGCAGGACAGAAGTACTTCGACGCGGCGTGCACGAAGTGTCATTCCGCCACGGGCGATCTCGCCGGCGTCGCCACGCGCCTCCAGGGGCTCGCGTTGCTGCAGCGCATGCTGTATCCGAGCGGTCCGCCGAGAGATCCCAAGCGCGCCCCGCAGGTCACGGTGACGCTGGCCGATGGACAACGCGTGACAGGCCGGTTGGCCTACCGTGACGAGTTCACGATTGCGCTCACTGACGCCGCCGGCTGGTATCGATCGTGGGCGACCAGGCAGATTCGATTCACCGTGGACGATCCGCTGCAGGCGCACGTCGAGCAGCTTGGGAAGTACACCGATGCGGACATGCATGATGTTCTGGCGTACCTGCAGACACTTCGCTGAATCCCTGGTCCGGCTTAAGCCGGACACTACAGGGATTCTCTTCGCGGCCTGCGGGCTCTTCGCGTCCCTTGCGGTGACCGTGGCAACACAGGGCGTGGATCCGTCGCTGCTGCTGAAACCGACGCCGGACAGTTGGCCGACGTATCACGGCGACTATTCGGGACAGCACCATAGCCGGTTGACGCAAATCACGCCCGGAAACGTGAACCAGATGACGCTCGCCTGGGCGTTCCAGACCAATCAGACGCAGGCGATCAAAGCGACCCCGATCGTCGTCAACGGCGTTATCTACATCACCACTCCCGACAACCTCTGGGCGGTGGACGCGCGATCCGGCCGTCAGATCTGGCGCTACTCGTATCCGGCCAACGAAGGTTTCCACATCGGCCATCGCGGAGTCGCGGTGCGCGGCGACCTCGTGTATCTCACGACGCCAGACGCGCACCTGGTGGCGCTCGACGCGCGGAATGGCAGCGTGCGGTGGAATATTGAAATCGGCGATTCGAAGCGCGGCTACTGGTCCACGAACGCGCCGCTCATCATCCGCAATCATCTGATTGCCGGCGTATCCGGCGACTTCGACAATCTGCCGGGCATCCTCAAGTCGTTCGATCCGGAGAGCGGCAAGATCCAGTGGACGTTCTACAGCACGCCCCCGGCGGGAACGGCGGGTTCGATCAGCGGGGGCGCCACCGGCGGCCAGATGTGGATGACCGGCACGTACGACGCGGAACTGAACCTGCTGTATGTCGGCACCGGCAATCCGACTCCTGTCCTGAATGGCGCGGTGCGCCCCGGCGACAACAAGTGGACCGGCAGCATCCTCGCGCTCAACCCAGACACGGGGGAGATGAAGTGGGGCTTTCAGGCGGTGCCGCACGACACGCACGACTGGGACGCCTCCGAAGTGCCCGTGCTCGTGGACGCCGACTTCCGCGGTACTCGTCGCAAGCTGCTGCTGCAGGCGTCACGCAACGGCTATTTCTTCGTTCTCGATCGCACCACCGGTCAGAGCCTGCTGACGACCCCGTTTGCGACGGCGAACTGGGCGAAGGGAGTTGATGCGAACGGGAGTCCGATTCCCAATCCCGACAAGGAGCCGGCGCGTGATGGACGCCTGGTCGCTCCAGACGAATCAGGAGGGACGAACTATCGCTCGCCCTCGTTCGACCCCGCGACTGGACTGCTGATTGTGAGCGCCAATGATGCCTACGGCATCTACTTCTTCAAACCGGAGCACGGGACGCACGGATGGGCCGGTGCCGATTACGGGGTCTACGGACGCGGCGTGCTGCGCGCGCTCGATTATCAGAGCGGCAAGGTCCGCTGGAGCCACGATCTGAATGGTGGGGCAGGCACGGCCGGCGTGCTGACCACTGCCACAGGCCTGGCGTTTACCGGCGATTCCGCGAACAGCGCACTGGCGCTGCGCACGAGCGACGGTTCAACGATCTGGCACGCCGGCATCGGGCGCGTCGGCAACTCGCCGGTCAGCTACGAAATCGATGGCCGTCAGTACGTGCTGTTTGGCGGCGGCACAGCGATCTACGCGTTCGCGCTCCCGCAGTAGGGCACCCCTTTAGGGGTGCCATCCAGGACACTACACCGTTCCCTCGACGATCGTGTCGCCGGCCGGTGTGTCGATCGCTCGAGTGAACTTGAAGCCGGTCGCCGCCAGCAGCGCCGCGTACTCTTCCAGCGAGCGCTGCTTTCCACTGATCATCAGCATCCACAGATCGAGGGTGCGCGGGAAGCTCGGTTCATCGCTGTCGGGGATGAGCCGTTCGATGAGGAGCACACGCGCCCCGGGTGACGCGGACGCGCGCACGCGCGACAGAATCTGTTGCGCATGCTCGTCATCCCAGTCGTGAATCACTTCCATCAGCATGTAGATGTCGGCCGCTGGCAGCGCGTCCGTGAAGAAGCTTCCGCCCTGCATCGTCATGCGGTCGAAGCCGTTCACCTGGGCGACGACGTGCGGCTGATCGAACAGGACGCCGCTGATAGAGGGATGTTTGTCGACGATGGCCCGGACCAGATGGCCACGCCCGCCGCCGACGTCGGCGACGGTCCGGGCGCTCGAGAAGTCGTACGCCGCGAGCACGCCGCCAACCTGACCATGGGCTTTGCCGGTCATCGCGTTGTCGAACACGCGCCCGGCTTCAGGGTCGCTCGACAGGTAT
>DASROF010000064.1:0-22452 GCA_035647075.1 Vicinamibacterales bacterium
GAGCACATGGTGCTTCAATGCATGCACGGCGGCGACGACGATCTCATTGCCGCGGCCGTTGGTGAAAGTCAGGCCGTGACCCTCGAGCCCCGCGTCCGTGCCGAGGACGACGTAGGCCGCTGAGTAGTCGCCGAGATTGAGGGCGTCGGAGCCGTCCTGCTGCAGCGATGTGGGAAACCGGATATCGCGAACGGTGATGTCCGTGATTCTCAAGTCAGCGCAGGTCCGCGCGCCCCGGCGGCATGTGCTCGTCCACGGCCAGCGCGTAGAACCCGCTGACGGCATAGGTGTTCATCACCGCCACCAGGTCCATCGCTCCACGTCGTCCGAGGAGCTGCGCCACCTTGGCGAACGTGGCCGAGTCCACCTTCTTGTCGCTCAGCATCTGACGGCCGAAGCGGATCACCGCGGCGTCGCTCTCGTCGAGCCCGGTGAGCGCGCCGCGTGCTCGCACGACCTCGATGACCTTGGGATCGACGCCGGCCTTCCGGGCCGCCGCTTCGTGTCCGTTCCATTCCAGGCTGTAGTTGGTCTCGCGGCACGCCACCATGATCGCCAGCTCCCGGACATGGGGGGTGAGCGTCCCGCCGACGGCGGCATTGTGAAGATCGAACAGTGCCTTCGCTACGCCCGGATTGTAGGCGGCGAACGCAAGCGGACCGGAGAGCACACCCTCCGGCGATCGGCCCGGCAGCTGGTCGAAGATCTTCTGGGCGTTCTCGTCCATGTCCTTGCGCTGCAGATACGGAAGGCGAGCGCGGGACTGCGGGTCGAGATCGGCTGGAAGCGTTGCCGACTGTGCGGCGGCGAACAGCACGCCTGACGTCAACACCAGGGCGGCGGTCCAATACAGATGACGACGAGTGGTCATGGCGAGTCTCTCCTGGGCGCACATTATGTCTTGAGGCGGCGGCGCTGCTACCGTCGGATTCACCGTTCACGACGATAGCAGCCTTCGGGCACCGCTGATCAGCGCCTGGTTGACACGCTCACCAGAGCCCCTGGATCTAGCGGACTGTCACGCCATTGGCGGGGAATCCTCTTTCGATGAGCACCGCGGGTCTCGCGACGTCGATGAGTTGAGGGGCCCTGATGGAGGCGTCGTTCACCATGACGAACGTACGCCCATTAGCCACGACCGGCCGGCGGGCAATCGCAGCGCCGAAATCATCGAGCTCTTCGTTGCCGAGCACGTCCTTCAACTGCGCCAGCAACGCCACGCGATCGGTCTCGCGTTCGAGGCGCAGGCGTGACTTGTATTCGCCAATCGCTGTCTGCGCCTGCTTGTTTGTTGACGGTGGCAGCCCCATCCCGTCCACGCGCCGCGCGAGGTCGCCGGTCATCATCATGCGGATCGCCTGCGTCGCCGCGACTCCGCTGACGTTGGTTCGAAGCGTCACCTCGCGCGATTGATTGTTCAGTGCCTGAGTAAAGACCCGGAGCTGCTCCGGCGACAACAACGGCTCCATCTGGCCAAGCAGGTCCGCTCGTGCCGCCGCCTCGACCTGCTCGACGTAGGTGCCGATCCGGGGCAGCGCGCGCTCCCTCTTGTCCGATGTCAAGCGCAGGTCGTCGAGCGCCCCCTCGAGGTGCTGCTTCGACGACAAGCCGACATCCTCGCCGAACGAATAGCCGCTGCC
This sequence comes from Vicinamibacterales bacterium, assembly GCA_035647075.1. Classification (GTDB taxonomy): domain Bacteria; phylum Acidobacteriota; class Vicinamibacteria; order Vicinamibacterales; family UBA2999; genus Gp6-AA40. Next base: position 1,641 of record DASROF010000064.1, read on the forward strand.
GGGGAACACCGCGCGGCGCGTCTGCGTCACCGGCGCGCGTGACAGCGTGGCGATTTCGGATGGATCGAGCGCGCGGTCTCCGTCTTTGTCTCCACGTTCAACCAGGGGACGCATGCGTTCCGACAGTTCGCCGATGGCGACGCGGCCATCGCTGTTCTGATCGAACGTCATGATCCGCGCCACGACTTCGTCGGCGCTTACCTTGGTCGTTGCCGGTGTCGTTCCGGGCGGGGCGACGAATTGAAACTGCGCGAAGGCAATCGAACTGCCGCCGAGCAGTACCAGCAGTGCAAGAAGGCCGCGTCGCATGTGTGCACTCCTTCCGGTCGTCAGTTGCTCGAAAACGGATCCGAGAACCTCAGATCCGTGAGAAATGTCGGGTCCGTCAGCGTTTTGAGGAAAGCGATGAGCGCCGCCTTCTCCGACTGGGTGAAATGGAACGGCTGCACGCGAAGGTCCCGGTTCGGGTGATCCTTGCCTCCGCTGCTGTAGTGATCGATGACCGCGTCGAGCGTGGCGAACCGGCCGTCGTGCATATACGGTCCCGTCACCTCGACGTTGCGCAGCGACGGCGATTTGAACTGTCCGAGCTCGGCCGGTTTCAGCGTGATGTCGCCGACGCCGCCATCCGTGTTGCGGATGTCGGCGTCGAGCCCGGTGTTCACCGGCGCGTTGACGACGAAGTGCGCTTCCTGGTTCTCGAGGTGGCAGACGGCGCAGTTCCGCATGAAGAGCGCCTTGCCCCGGTTTTCCTGAAGCGAGTAGTTCGGGAAATCGTCGGCGATGGCACGGACCGCAGCACGGCCCTGATCGTAGCGAGACTGGTAGGACACCAGTGACCGCACGAATTGTGCGAGCGCGCGTCCGATCCGCTCGCGCGTCACCTCCGCATCCCCGAATGCCTTGCGGAACAGATCCGCGTACTGCGGATCGTGCCCGAGAATGTCTGGAAGGGCGTCAACCTTCTGCCCCATCTCGAGGCTGTTCTCGATCGGCAGCAGCGTCATCTCCTCCAGATTGCCGGCGCGCTCGTCCCAGAAGAAGCGCGCACGCGGATGGAAGCGAAGATTGACGAGGTTCATGGCGTGGCGGTCGGTGTGACCGCCGGCGAATCCCTTGCTGACCCCGCTGGGATCCGCGAAGCCGTGCGACTGGACGTGGCACGACGCACACGCGACCGTGTTGTTGGCGGAGAGCCGCGTGTCATAGAACAGCACGCGTCCCAGCGTCGCGCCTGCGTCGGTGACCGGGTTGTCGGGTGGCGTGTTGTCGAATCGCGCCGCTGCCGGAGTCCGGAAATGCTCGGGGAGGTCGACAATCGCGTATTGATACGGCGTGGCGGGCAACCGGAGGACCCGGGTGCTGGAGGCGCCTTTTTCGCGTGCGCTGGCTGAGGACTGGGCCAGCAGTTTCGACGGCTGTTCGCCCGAAGCGATACTGAGCACCAGCAGCCATGCCGTCAGTGAACACGCGAAGATACTTCTGATGCGATCCACGCGCCGCCGTCTCCCTGCTTTAGACACCGGGACCGGCGAATTGGTTGTATCGCGCCTACCCTGACACGTCTCAGTTATTGATCGCCCGCGGACCGAGCAGCCGCTCGACGAGTCGTTCCGCTTCACTGCGCAGCCATCCGTACGACGGGATGACGAACAGGTGATCCTGCATGCGGGAGGGGTCGTAGTCGGTCTCAATCACGTCGCTCGTGACGAACGGCCGGCGCGTGACGTCCGGGGAGAGCACCGAGAACGGAATTTCGCTGGTCGAGGAGAGGATGCCGGCGCCAAACACCTTCACCTGGCCTGCTTCCTCGATCAGCCCGAACTCGATCGAGAACCAGCTGAAGCGTTTCAGCGCGAGGACATGCAGTGGATCCTGCGCCGTGGTTGCCGCCTTGCCGATGAGCGTCAGCAGTTCGGCGTAATCAGGATTCATCAGCGGCGGAACGTGACCCAGGCAGTCGTGGATCATGTCGGGTTCGGGCGTGAACTCGGGATGCGAGCCATGGCGGATGAACTGGGTCACCGGAAACCCCCGGTCGGCGATATACCCATAAAACGTGCGGTAGGCGAGCGGTCCTTCGGCCGGTACGAGGTGCATCCGCGTTTCGTGCTGGAGTCGCTCGGACAGGGCACGCAGCTGTGGAATCTGCCGGGAGCTGATGCCGAGGGTCTTCTTGGCTTCCAGATAAATGGCACACGCATGCGTGCCATGCAGCTCGTCGAGCTTCGGTGTCACCTCGCGCCAGATGCGCGTTTCTTCCGCGGTGTAGTCGATGAGCGGCGGACCGAGACGGTCGAGGCGGTGCTGGCGGCACCGCGCAAAGAGCTCCTGCCGACGCTGGACATAGGCGGCATCGCCCAGACCGGGATGTCCAGCTTCAAGCTCGAGCGTCTCGGGATCGTGCGGGTCGATGATCGACTGCGGATCGATCGGCTCGCCGTACTCGCGGATCGTGTCGGGTCCGTCCATCGCCCCAGCCCTCTTTCACCATAGCAACACATCTGCCGTTGCGAATCCAGGGTCCCGGCCAGGGTGCATTGACACGCGGCGGCAATGGTGTTATTTCTGTCGCACCGTTAGTGCGATAAAAATAACACTGCGATGGAGATGATGACACCACGCCGCGCACCCACGCATCAGGCGAGCTTCACCCGCCGCGAACGGCAGATCATGGACGTCCTGTTCCGTCACGGCCGCGCGACCGCCGCCGAGGTGATGGACGAACTGTCCGGTGAGCCAAGCTACTCGACCGTTCGCACGCAGCTTCGTGTCCTGGAAGAAAAGGGACACGTGCGCCGCGAGTACGACGGTGTGCGCTTCGTCTACATGCCCGTGGTCGCCCGGCACGCGGCGCGCAAGTCGGCGCTCCGCCATCTGGTGGACACATTCTTCGACGGGTCGACGGAGAAGGCGGTGGCCGCCCTGCTCGGTGGCGAGGGCGCGAGGTTGACCGACGAGCAGATCGATCGCATCGCCGGCCTGATCGAGAGAGCCAGGAAGGAAGGCGGCAAATGATCACTGCCGTTGCCGTCATCATCGACGCCAGCGTGGTGACCGCGGTGGCGCTGCTGGTGTGCCGCGCGCTGCGTCGGCGACCCGCGGCGTTGCGGCATCTGGTACTCGCCGCAGCGCTTGCCGCGGTCGCGGCGATTCCTATCCTGGAGACGACGATTCCGCACTGGGATGTTCCCATGCTGACGGGCGCGTCGGCAGTGACGACCTCCGGTCTGATCCTGAACTCCGATCTCGTCGTCGCGTCCGCTGTAGACGCAAGTCAGACTCTCGACGGGCCAGAGCACGCGTGGAGCCTGACGCTGCTCGTGGTGTGGTCGCTCGGCTTCATCGCCGTGATGGCGGGCCTCGTGGTGGGACTTGTCAGGTTGATGGTGACCACATGGCGCTGCCAGCCTGTTCAGTCGAACACCTGGCGCGAGCGCGCGGCGCTGCTCTCACGCGAGCATGGCCTGACTCGATCGGTCGTCGTGCTCGAATGTCCCGATCGGTCGCTCCTCCTGACGTGGGGACTGTTCCGCCCGCGAATCATCGTACCGGCCGGCGCCCGGTCCTGGACCACGGGACGCATCGACGTCGTCCTTGCCCACGAACTCGCCCACATCGTCCGGCGGGATTGGGTGGTGCAGATCGCGGCGGAGATCGTGCGCGCCGTGCATTGGTTCAATCCGTTGGTGTGGATGACCAGCCGGCGCCTGCGTGACGAGAGCGAGCAGTCCTGCGACGATGCCGTGCTCCGTCGCGGCCTGACGGCCGTGGATTACGCATCACACCTGCTGGCGGTCGCCCGGCATGTGGCAGCGCATGGACGTCGGTGGGCGTCAGCTCCGGCCGTTGCCGATCCGTCGACACTGGAAAGGAGAATTTCCGCAATGCTGAATGCTTCACGCAATCACGCGACGCTGACCCGCGCCAACCGCGCGGTCACGGTGCTCGCGATGTTCGCGCTCACGATTCCTGTAGCGGCGGTCACGCTCACGGAGCGCCCTGCTCCGACGCCGATTGTCATGAGCGACCTCCACGACATCGCGCTGGCACCCACGGTGGCAGCCCCGGCGATCCCTGTCACGGTGGTGCCGCGTCCGCGTCGCGAGCGACCTTCGGCAACCGCTGTCGCGGCGCCACAGGAACCGGCATCGGTGTCCGGGACGGTGCGTGATGTCAGTGGGGCCGTACTGCCTGGTGTGCAGCTCACACTGACGAGCACCGTGTCGGACGTCCGCGCTTCGACGGTCACCGACGCGATCGGTGCGTTCGCATTTCGAAATCTCCCGCCGTCGAGTTACGCACTCGTCGCCCAGCTCCCTGGTTTCTCGACACTGAAGACCGAGCTGATGCTGGCCAGCGGTCAGAGTCTGCAGACGGGTTCTGTCACGCTGCAGGTAGGGTCGCTCACGGAGTCGGTCACGGTCACCTGCGCCGCGGCGGCAGCCACCGTGCCTGCTTCGCTGTCGTCGGTTCTCGCATTCGATCGACGCGCGGCCGCGCCGCGCCTGTTCGGAGCTTCACGCGAGTCACCGATGCTCGTTCCGAGCCTCGCGGCGCAACTGGCGCCGGTCCGAGTCGGCGGTCAAATCCAGGTGCCGCGCCGGATCAAAGATGCGGCTCCAAACTGTCCGGCCGGGCTGTCTGCAGGCGGCGGGGGCGTCGTCATTCTCGAGAGCACCATCGGCGACGACGGGTTGGTGAAGGACATCAAGACACTGAGATCTGTGGCATTGGCGTTCGACCAGTCCGCGATCGAGGCCGTGCGTCAATGGCAGTTCACGCCGACGCGGCTGAACGGGGTCCCAGTGCCGGTGACCATGACGGTCACCGTGACATTCACGGCCAGGTGATCGAGTCGGCAGGATCTATTCGACGCAGTCCGACTGCTGGTCGGCGCCGCACTGGAACAACACGGCGGCGGCATCTTTTGTCCACTCGCGGGTGTTCCTCCACACGCGCGTGCGGCTGTAGCGATCTGTCGTCCAGCCGAGCCGCCGCTTGCCGAGCCAGACGCGCTGGAGCGCCGTAGACTCGTCGACACCGAAGACGTGCTGCGCTTCATGGAGCAGGATCGAAGCGCGTTCGGTGGCATCGACAGGGACCCGGAAAAACGCCGGGTAGAGGGTGACCACCGCGAACGGGAAGTTCGTGGCCGCGTACGCGTTCTGGTGCCCGACGTGCTCATTCCACCAGTTGTCGCTGCTGCGAAAGAAGACGACACGGTGAAGCACCGTTGCGTCGCGGTCAAACCCGCCCTTCTCGACCACAGCGATGGCATCGTTCACCATCAGACGCTGCTCGTCGGTCAGGCCGTCGGAGGTGACGAGCAGCGACAGGAAGGCGAGGACGACGATCGCCAGGGTGGTGCCAGCGATCCAGAGAAGGCTGCGTCCGAGACCGCGCTGTGGCGTTGCCGGCATGCCCCCTGTTTCGGCCAGCCCGGACGCGATGGTTAGGGTGCGTACGGATGCACCGTGCCAGGGTTACCGCTCGATGCGGTTGCCGCCCCACTTCCAGCGGTCCCTCCGGCGCTCGATTCGCTTGATCCGGACGCGATTGTCGTTCGGGTTGCGGTTGGGCGACGCCCAGATGCGAAGGCGATCGCCCACTTTGAAGAAGTCCTTGGTGATGCCGTCGCGTTCAAGGCGGGAGACGCTGGCCCATTCGCCCGAGTAGATCTTCGGGGTGCCGAAGGCATCCGCCGCCTGGACGTGAATCCACGAGTGCGGATTCTTGTACTGGAACTCGACGACCTCGCCCTCGATGTCGATCGTGTCGGCCTCCAGGTAGATGTCCGCGAAATTGTGATGACCCTGGAGACGCGCAGAGAGCATCACCGCCGCACACAGGACAGACGCAGTCCACCATCGCATCATCTGGCCACCTTCATGAGTGCCAACAGATCGGCCCTCGTGAGCGGACGATCAGGGGTTGGCGGGTGCACGGTGACGTACCGATCGAAGTCGAGGTTCAACCGCTCGAGGTTGGCGACGAGCGTCGGAATAGACGGGCTGACCGGCTGCCCGGGCGCCGGGATGTCGATGTCGGCGGTGAACAGAATCTTCTCTTTCGGCAAAAAGGCGAGCAGCATGGCGTCGCTGTGCTCGAGGTCCTTCACCGCATGGAGCTCGAGGGTCCGCGTCTCGTCCTGCAGCACCATCTTGTCGATCACGCCCTCGACCTTCGGCTTCTTTTTCGATCTGGCCAGGACGTCGCCGACGAGTGTGCGCGGTTCGCTGAGCGCGGCTTCCATGAAATAGCGGCTGTTATCGTGCTCGAGAATCGTAGCGCCTTCGGCGACGAACGGTGGCAGCCCGCCCGCATGGTCGAAATGCGGGTGGGTGTTGACGACGTACTTGATGCGCTTGGTTGGGAAGAGGCGTTTCGTTTCGGCGATGACCGCCAGTCCACGGGCCTCGTTCTGACCGCCTTCGAGCACCACTACGTAGTCCTTGAATTCGACGGCCATCGATACATAGCCGCCGGTGATCCGATAGACGCCGTCGGCGAGCTTTTCTGACGCGGCGGCCGGCGGCGCGGCCGGGGCAGCCGGTCGCGCCGCTGCAGGAGCTCCTCCAGGCGGCGCGGCCGTCATCAGCGCTGCCAGATTCGGCGGATTGGCCACGACCGATGTGATCCCGGTGACGAACATCTCCATGCCCATGCGCCGCTCGGCGATCCGCGTCGGGCTCATCACGCCGCTGAAATCGCGATAGTTCTGGTACGCGATCTCGACGCGCATGTCACCGAAGATAGGATGCTCGACACGCGTCTCAACACGATCGACCAGATTGTCGGGACCGATATAGCCGACGATCTCATACGGCAGGCCTGACGGCGCTTTCTGCGGTGGACTCCACGTCAGCGTCCGGTACGACACCTCGCCGAGCTTCTTCGTTTTCAGCGTGGCGTTGTTCGCGGCGGCGCCGCGCAGGAATCCCCACGGCGTCATCCAGATCGACAACTGCTGCGCCCACGGACTCTCAGCAGCGATGGTGTCCTCATAGGGCCGCGGCTGTGGTGGGGGTGCGCCTCGTCCCGCCGGAGGTGTTGCCTCGCCGATCGCGCGGGATGCCGGCTGTGTGAAGTCGATGGTGCGGGTGTAGCTGCGAATCGACGTCGAGGCGAGTCCGAACGAGATCGTCCGGCTCTGACCGAAGTTGCCCTCGGCCGCGACGCCTGAATAGCTGATGGAGTTCAGGCCATTCGCCCCCATCGCCTTCGACGCGGCGTCGATGACCGCCTTCGCGTCTTGCGCGAAGACTATTGCGGGCAGCAGGGTCGCAACGAGCGTCACGACCGTACGCCTCTTCCACATGCCGACCCTCCAACCCCGCGCGCGCAGCATTTCACATCGCGGGCGTCTGTGGAAGTGGAATCACCAGGCCGGGTTCTTCGTTCCCTTGTACGCCCACTCGTCGCGGTTCTCGTTGTAGATGCGGCGCTTGGAGAAGAGCCACCGCCCCTTCACCCTCGCAAGCTCGTCTTCGTAGTGGCCAAAGCCGTCGAACACGCCGGCGCGCTTCGGATTGTCGTTCGAATAATGGAACCAATATGCCCGGCCGCTCGCCTTGTTACCGTCGACCTTGAGGACGATGTTGGAGATGTTGTGGCGGCCGACGGCGGGCCACAGGCCGGCGGTCGCTGCCGGCTGCGGCATCCGCGCAATCGTCTGCTTGATCGCGTCGCGCCCCTTGATTTCGCCCGAACCGACATCGAGGATGCCGTCCTCGGTGAACGTCGAGACGTACAGGTCCGGGTCATGGAAGTCGAGCGCGAACAGGTATCGCGCCTGCAAGTCTTCGATCTCGGATCGATCATCCGCGTAGCTGCCGGCGGCCCTCGAGGTCATCGACGTCGCGGCCAGGGTGATCAGCACTGCCGCAGCGGCGGCGGCGAGAGGCGTAATCAGTCGTTGCACGGCACGTCTCCCTTTTGGGTCGGAGTTTACCGCCGTCTGCTGCCGGCCTGATCGGATCGGGCTGTTAAGATACTGACTGCCACGCCGCGGCCACTCCGGGGGATATGTCATGAAACCGTCAGCAACAGCCTGTCTCGTGTTCGCGCTGCTCGTGCCGGCCGTCGTCTCTGCCGGTCAGATCTACGGCACGATCGTGTTTGAAGGCCAGGGCGTGAAGAGCGCCGCGCTCGAGATTCAGTGCGGGAAGGACGAACCGGTGAAGGGGGCGACCGGCACCGACGGTTCCTATCGCATCAACGTGCCGCAACAGGGCCAATGCAACCTGACGCTGCCTTCGTATGAGGGACGGCCTTCCGCCGCGATTTTCTCGGGACCCAACCCGGCTGCCTACAACTACGAGTTGGTCAAGCTCGCGGACGGGAAGTTCGAGCTGAAGCGACGGTGAGCACGAACGACAATGAGCTGCCGCAGCCGGACATTCCCCATGGCATCGGGGTCGCCCGGACCTCGGTGGATCTAATCAAGGCGCTCGCGCTGCCGCTGGTCACGCTGGTCCTCGGCTACTGGTTCAACTCCTCGCTCAACGAACGGCAGCAGGTCGAAAGCAACATCCGGCTGTACGCCGAGATGATGGGCCGGCGGGAAGAAGCCGACAGCAATCTCCGCAAGGACATGTTCAATTCGATCCTGACGACGTTCATGTCGAAGGATCCGTCGCAGCGACTATCGTCGGAAGAACAGATCCGGCAGCAGATTCTCAGCCTGGAGCTGCTGGCCTATAACTTCCACGAGTCGCTCGACATCGGACCGCTGTTCAAGGATGTCCAGCGGCGCATTGCCGTGGAGAATCGGGCGACGAACGCCGAGCTGCGTGGTCGCCTCGAATCGGTGTCGACGCAGGTTATCGAGCATCAGCTCACCGCGCTGTCTGACGCCGGCATGATCGAACGTGGCGATGCGCTTCCCGACAAAATCAAGGATCTGCAAGCGTTCATCGTGTTCGGTCCCAAGGCCATTCCGGATCCGGACATGAAGCCTGGCGAAGGTCCTGCTCGCGTGTGTCTCACGATGCAGGCCAATGATGGTTCGGTCCATGAGCGCCAGTTCAGGCTCGAACTTCTCAGTTACGACGAGGCGGCGCGCGAAGTGCGGGTGCATCTCTACGTCTCGCAGCTCCTGACGCCGGACGAGTGCCGTCAGCCCAAGCTCGATCTCGCGGCCAAACGGGAAATCGACACCTACTTCGTCGTTGGCCTGTTCGACTTTCCGATGATTGACAATACGCGCCTGTCTGGAGGCGAGCGGACCGCTGTGTCGTTGACGGCGCTGAACCCCAGCGTGCTGAGTCTGGCGCTGACGTATTTCCCCGCCTCGCGGGCGAGTCTCAAGGACAAGCCGTATTACGACGAAGTGATCCGCGACCTCGTGCGGAACCGGCAGCCGTCAAGCCCGCTTCGGTAGCGGTGCTGCAAGGACTTTCGCGATCTCCTGATCGAGTGTGTCAGGCGTGTCGGACGGAGCGTAGCGCACGAGGACATCTCCGAGTCCGTTCACCAGGAACTTCGTAAAGTTCCACTTGATCGCCTCGGTCCCGAGCAGGCCGGGCTTCGCCGACTTGAGCAGCGCATACAAGGGATGCGCGGCTGCACCGTTCACGTCAATCTTCGCGAACAGTGGAAACGTCACGTCGTACGTCGTCGCGCAAAACTGCTGAATCTCACTGTCGGTGCCGGGCTCCTGGCGGCCGAACTGATTGCAGGGGAAGCCGAGCACGACGAATCCCTGATCCTTGTATTTGCGATACAGCGCTTCGAGGCCGGCGTATTGCGGAGTGAATCCGCACTGGCTCGCCACGTTGACGATCAGGAGCGTTTTGCCACGGTAGGCGCCGAGCGACTGCGTCTCACCGCTGATGCTCTTCACACTGATGTCGTACAAAGAGTCTGCTGTCACGGTTGGTGGTGTTGATATATCACGACCCGCGCTACCATCTCGCATCATGCGAAATGCTTCCTGGGCGCTTCTCGCGGCGGGTATTGCCCTGTCCGGGTGTTCGACAACCAGCGACACGAAGACGTCCACACCGCCCGCAAAGCCGGCGAGCGTAAACGGCGCCAGGCTCATCGCGGCCGATTCCGAGCCGGGACAATGGATGTCTCATGGCCGGACCTACGACGAGCAGCGGTTCAGCCCGCTGAACCAGATCACGAAAGACAACGTGAAGGATCTGGGGCTTGCATGGTTCGCGGATCTCGACACGCATCGCGGCCAGGAGGCGACGCCGATCGTGGTCGACGGGGTCCTCTATATCTCGACGGCGTGGAGCAAGGTCAAGGCGTATAACGCTGCCACCGGCGAACAGCTCTGGTCCTACGACCCGCTGGTGCCGGGAGGCTGGGGAGTGAAAGCCTGCTGCGACGTCGTCAATCGCGGCGTTGCCGTGTGGGACGGGAAGGTGTTCGTCGGCACGCTCGACGGCCGGCTCATCGCTCTCGATGCGGCAACAGGAAAGCCGCTCTGGGACGTCAACACCATCGATCGGTCCAAGCCGTACACGATCACGGGTGCACCTCGCGTCGTGAAGGGCCACGTCCTCATCGGCAACGGCGGCGCCGAACTGGGCGTCCGCGGTTACGTCTCCGCCTACGACGCCAACACCGGTAAGCTCGATTGGCGCTTCTACACCGTTCCGGGAAATCCGAAGGATGGCTTCGAGAACCCGGTTCTCGAAAAGGCGGCCCAGACGTGGCACGGCGAGTGGTGGACGCTCGGCGGTGGCGGAACCGTCTGGGATTCGATGTCGTACGATCCGCAACTCGATCTGCTGTACATCGGCGTGGGCAACGGGTCCCCGTGGAATCAGACCTATCGAAGCCAGGGAAAGGGCGACAACCTCTTCCTCTCGTCGATTGTCGCGCTTCGTCCGGACGATGGCTCGTACGTGTGGCACTACCAGAGCACGCCCGGCGAGACCTGGGATCACACGGCGACGCAGCAGATCGTGCTCGCGGATCTCACGATTCAGGGCGCGAAGCGTCGCGTCGTCATGCAGGCGCCGAAGAACGGCTTCTTCTATGTGCTGGACGCGAAGACCGGCGAGCTGATCTCGGCGAAGAACTTCACCGACGTCAGCTGGGCGACGCACATCGACCTGAAGACCGGCCGCCCCGTCGAGAATCCGGCGGCGCGCTACAACGTGACCCGCAAGTTTTACCGGTCGCTGCAGAACCCGAACGGCGCGCATACGTGGCACTCGATGTCGTTCGATCCGCAGACCGGGCTCGTCTACATTCCGATTCACAGCGCCAGCTTCGTCTACGGGCACGACGCGCGCTTCAAGCCCAGTCCGATCGGGAACAACCTCGGTGTCGATTTCGCCGGCAATGCACCGGCGAATGCGCAGGCGGCTCAGGACGCGCTCGCCAGCGCGCAAGGCCGGCTGATCGCCTGGGATCCGGTGGCGCAGAAAGAGGTATGGCGCGTGGAACGTGCGGGTCCGGCAAACGGCGGCGCGCTGTCGACGGCCGGTGGACTTGTGTTCCAGGGAACCGGCATGGGCGCGTTCACCGCGCTCGACGCCGCAACCGGGGCGCAATTGTGGTCGACCGACGTGCAGACCGGAGTGATGGCGGCGCCGGTGTCCTATGAGATCGGCGACAAACAGTACGTGGCGATCATGGTCGGCTCGGGCGGTTCGTGGGGAATGGTCGGCGGCGACGCCAACATCAAGGGCAACAACCTGCCCAACATCTCGCGGCTGCTGGTGTTTTCGCGTGGCGGCGCGGCGAAGCTTCCGCCAGTGGCGCCACGCCCCGCGCGCACGCTGAATCCGCCGCCCGCGACGGCGTCAGCCGCAATCGTGGGAGCGGGTGCGGCCGCGTACGGTCAGTACTGCGGGAACTGCCATGGCGCCGGAGCCGTGAACCTCGGCATTCTGCCCGACTTGCGCTACAGCTCCCGGCTTCCGTCCGCGGAAGAGTGGCGTTCGGTCGTGTTGGATGGCGCGCTCGAGGACGACGGCATGGCGTCGTTCTCGATGGTCCTCGACGCAAAGGCGGCTGAGGCGATCCGCGCATTCGTGATCGCGCAGGCCAACGCGACGAAGCAGTAATCAGATTTTGTAGCGCGCCTCGTCAGCGTAGTAATCGGGGAAGCCGACGGCCTTCTTCAGCTCGTCGAACTCCATCGCGGCAGTCGCGCGCTCCCCCCTGAGCAGGCTGAGGAGCGCTGAACGCATTGCCTGGATCGAGACATTGAGCAGCGTCAGCGGATACACGGCGATCGTGTAGCCGATGTCCTCGAGGCGCGATGGCGGGATTAACGGCGTCTTGCCCCCCTCGATCAGGTTCGCCATCTTCGGGCCGTCCACGTCCGCGCAGTAGCGCCGCATTTCGGCTTCACTCGTGGGGGCCTCGAGGAAGGTGATGTCGGCGCCGATCTCGCGAAACAGCCGGCAGCGCGCGATCGCCTCGTCCAGCGAGTCGATCCGCGCGTCGGTACGCGCCATGATCAGGATGTCCTCGCCGCCATCGCGGGCATCGACCGCTGCCCGGATCCGCATCAGGGCCTCATCGCGGCCAACCACGGCTTTGCCTTCGGTATGGCCGCAGCGCTTCGGCGCCACCTGATCCTCGAGCATGATGCAGGCGAAGCCGGCACGGGCGTAGCCCTGCACCGTGCGCTTGACGTTCTGCGAGCTGCCGAAGCCGGTGTCGCCGTCGCCGATCATCGGGATCGTGACCGCGCGGCAGATGTTCGTCCCCTGGTCGACCAGTTCTCCGTACGAGATCAGGCCCGCATCGGGCATCCCGAGGCGTGCCCCGGACACGGCAAAGCCGCTCATGAAGCCGATCTCGAACCCGGCTTCCTCAATGAGCTGTGCCGACATCGCATCGTGGCATCCGGGCATGACGAGGATGCCGGGACGCTGCAGCCGGCGACGCAGACGCTCGGCCGGGGACGCGGATGAATGGTCGGTGCGCATCGGCACATCGTACGCGCGCCGGCCTCGTTAATCCACGCACGCAATTGTGATCGCCCGCGCCTGCCATGGTCATCGGCGGCCCGCACAATGGCGTGGAGGCATTGGCGGCGTTCTTGCCACGCCCCTCTTCGACCCGGTGATGGAGGAGCGGCGATGGCGAGGTTCTGGATCCACGGCCAATGGAAACGAGGCTCAGACGACGGCGGCCGGACGCCCCAGTGGCCGCAGCGGCGTCAGCGCGTCAGCCGATACATCGACTGCCACTGGGTCAGTCCCTACGGGGAGCAGCAGACCCGCGTCAGCAGCATCAGCCCGACGGGCTGCTATATCGACAGCCGGTTCACGGTGCCGCCTGAAGGCACGCATGTGCGGGAAATCTGCCTGGCGGTCCCCGGCGGGGCAGAACTCAGTGTGCACGGAACGGTGCTGTGCCCGACCCCCGGCGTTGGCTTTGCCGTTCGCTTCGCCGACATGGACGACGAGACACGGGGCACGTTAAACGGGCTTGTCTTCGGAGAAGCCTGAATAGAGTCAGGCCGACGCCAGCTTCGGGGTCCGCGCGGCTCGTCGAAGGCGAGGATGCTTCGCTCGGGTGCGTTTCGCGGCCAAGACCTCCCTCGCCACGTCCATGAATAGAGAAACCAGCTCGCAGGACTGCGGCTTGTAGGCGATGGCCAGCTGCGAGTCGACGTGCGGCAGTGTTGGTGTGACCGGCCGCAAGACGACGGCATTCGAATGTTTCTGCTGGATCCCTGCCGGTACGAAACACACGCCCAGTCCGGCCGCGACCAGCGCGCAGGCCGTATAGAGGTTGTCGACCTCGTGTGCGATCTGCATCGCGAAGCCGGCTTCGCGGCAGGCAGCGATCACTGCGTCAAACAGGCGCGGACCCATGCGACGCGTGAACATGATGTGTGGTTCGTTGGCGAGCGCCTCCAGCGGCACGCGTGCACGCGACGCCAACGGATGCGTGCGCGGCAACGCGATGACGATCGGCCGGCGGAGAATCGTCTCGGTCGCGAGATCGGGTTCATCGATCGGTAACGCGACGAAGCCCACGTGCAGCCGTCCCTCGTTGATGGCGCGGGTCTGTTCCGCCGACGCCATGTTCCGCACGACCATCCGGATCTGCGGATGCCGTCGCGCAAATGCACGCAAAATGTCGACGAAGATCCGCGCGTCCGCCGGTCCCGCGGCGCCGATCGAGAGCTGGCCGACTTCGCCCTGGTTCACCCGCAAGGCGAGGTTCGATGCATGCGCGGCATGCGCCAGGATGACCCGCGCTTCCTCGACAAACATGCGGCCGGCGTCGGTCAGCTCAACGTGACGCTTCGTTCTGTGAAACAGCGACACGCCGAGTTCTGTTTCCAGTTGGCGGATCTGCTGGCTGAGCGGCGGCTGGCTCAGATGAAGGCGCTCGGCCGCCTGGCCGAAGTGCAGGGTATCGGCCACCGTCACGACATAGCGCAGATGACGGAGTTCCACGCGGTTTTGAGCCTAGCACATCCGCTGAAGACGACGGGACGACTTTCACAAAAGGATGAGCCGGACTCATATCGAAAACGTATTAGTCGTGACCAAACATATATTTCTGGCGCGCCACCTCTTCTGATACACCAGAAAAATCCACCTGTCAGGGGATCCGGTCTGGCATTCCACCTCGGAGGAGGACCATGTATCGGTTGCTGAAGAGTTTCCTTATCGTTACGGGATTTGTGCTGGTGCCCGCGCTCGCGTTCGCCCAGGCATCGATTGTCGGCACCGTCAGAGATGCGTCGGGAGCGGTGCTTCCCGGCGTCACGGTTGAAGCGTCGAGTCCGGTGCTCATTGAAAAAACACGCTCCACCATCACGAACGGTGTTGGCCAGTACTCGATCGACGACCTGAGGCCTGGGACCTATACGGTCACGTTCGGGCTCTCCGGATTTGCCGGTGTGAAGCGCGAAGGCATCGTGCTCACGGGGACATTCATCGCGACAGTGAACCAGGACCTCAAAGTGGGTGGCGTGACCGAGGCCGTTACCGTCAGCGGTGAGCCGCCGGTCGTTGACGTCGCGAGTTCCCGCACCGAGCAGACCTTCACCGGTGACACCATCGCTGACATCCCATCCGGCCGCCAGTACTACAGCTTCACGGGTCTCGTGCCCGCGATCAACGTACAGGGCAACGACGTGGGGTCCTCGTCGGGCGCCATCTTCAGCGTGTTCCAGATCCACGGCGGGCGGCGCAATGAAGGACAGGTGCAAGTGAACGGTCAGAGCGCCGGCTACCAGGGCATGGGCGTATCTGGATACACACCGGAAATCGGTAACGCCCAGGAAGTCAACGTGACGTTGAGCGGTGCGCTGGCGGAAGCGGTCACCGGTGGCCCGCAGCTGAACATCATCAGTAAACAGGGCGGAAACATGTTCAGCGGGAGCATGTTCTTCAACTACGCGGGCGACTCGTTCCAGGGTGAGAACGTGAGCCCGGCGCAGAAGAGCGCCGGCCTGACGCCGATCCAGCTGCAGAAGCTGTGGGACGTGAACCCGTCATTCGGCGGGCCGATTCAACGCGATCGCGTCTGGTTCTTCAGTTCGTTCCGCCATCAGGGCAGCCGGCAGCGGATCAACATGTTCACCAACGCCAACGCCGGCGACGCCACCAAATGGACGTATGCACCCACGACAAAGCAGGCGGTTGACGATGGCACGTGGAAGAACACGTCGGGCCGTCTGACCTGGCAGGCCTCGCAGCGTAACAAGATCGACGGCTGGATCAACGTCCAGTACAACTGTCAGCATTGCATCGAGGGTGGCTCCCGCTCCGGCCTCAACTTCACTGGCACAATCAATTCACCCGAGGGGCAGAGCACGAACGAGAACCATCCGAGCGTTCTCGGTCAGATCAGCTGGTCGTCGCCGATCACGAACCGCATGCTGGTGGAAGCGAACTGGGGTATCGGGCCGTACTTCTGGTGGGGCAGTCAGCAGAAGAACGCCTTCGACAAGACCTTGATTCCGGTGCAGGACGATGCGGGTGACATTCCGGGCATCAATTACCGAGCCGCCAACTGGTCGGGGCACACGGCGTACACGAACATCTACCAGGGGTCGCTGTCGTATGTGACCGGATCACACTCGGCGAAGTTCGGCGCGCGTCTGCACACCAACGATTCGACGTTCCCGCAGAACTTCTACAACGATTCGCAGCTCAAGTACAACTTCAGCAGCGGCGTTCCGACGCAGCTCACGATGTACGCCGATCAGGGGTCGCAGCAGCAACAGCACCAGGGCATCTTCGCGCTCTACGCGCAGGATCGCTGGTCGGCTGGCCGGCTGACGCTGCAGGGCGGCCTCCGCATGGAGTACCTCCGCGACCACTTCGGACGTCAGCAGATCGGGCCGAACATCTTCGTTCCGACCGCTCTTGTCTTTGAACCTCAGGACGGTCCGCTCCATCAGAAGGACCTGATGCCGAGGTTCGGCGTTGCCTATGACGTGTTCGGCAACGGGAAGACAGCCGCGAAGTTCTTCCTCGGTAAGTACCTGACCACGCCGAACACAGTCGATGAGTGGTTGAACTACAGTCCGGCGGGGTTTGGCCACCTGGTGACGTCCACGACGAGAGCCTGGGACGACACGTTCTTCGGTGCGGGCGACGCGCGGACCGGCAACTTCGTGGCGAACTGCAATCTCCTCGATCCGGTTGCCAACGGCGAGTGCGGGCCGATGGCCAATCCCAACTTCGCCAAGATCACGCCGAGCCTGCTCACGACGGATCCGGAGACCACCAGCGGCTGGAACACCCGCGAGTACAGCTGGGACCTCAATGCCTCGGTCGTCCAGGAGATCTTCCCGAGGGTGTCGGTTGAACTGGCATATTTCCGCCGGTCCTGGGGCAACATGCAGGCCACGATCAACCGCGCCTGGACGCCGGGAGATTTCGATTCTTTCGTCTACAACGTCGCCTCGGACCCGAAGCTGCCGGGCGGCGGCGGGTACCCGCTCACGTTCTATGACGTGAAGCCCGCGAAGTTCGGACAGTTCGACAACTACCGGACGTTCACGGATAACCTGGGTGGCGTCAGCAACACCTACAACGGCGTCGACATGACGGTGAACGCACGGCTGCGTGAGGTCACCATCCAGGGAGGCTTCAGCACGGGCAATCGCGTCGAGGACGACTGTGGTCTGGGCGCGCTGCACCCGGATGTCTACATCTTCGCGCCGTGGGGCGGCTCGGCGCCGTTCCTCGCCGATTCGCCATTCGTCGGTGGGCTTGGCCAATGGCCAGCGGCCTTCTGTCATCGCGAGTCGGGCTGGAAGACGAACGTGAAGGGGTTGGCGAGCTATAACGTGCCGAGGATCGACGTCCTGGTCAGCGGAACGTTCCACAGCCTGCCGTACGCAGGGGCCGATTTTCCGAGCATCGCAGGGCAAAGCCTCAATGCGCAGGTGCAGATTCTCCAGATGCCCTTCTTCGCTCCGGCACTGGCCGACACGAACCTCGGTCGGCCGCTCTCGAGCGGCATCCCGGTTGAGTTCCTGAACATCGTCAAGCCGGGCACGATGTACGGAGATCGTCTCAATGGTGTCGATCTTCGGTTCGGCAAGAACGTTCGGTACGGACACACGCGATCGCTGGTCGCGTTGGATATCTTCAACCTGGCCAACTCCAACACGCCGGATGGGTATCTGCAGACCTACGGGGCGACGTATCTGAATCCGGTGTCGATCACCGCGGCGCGCGTATTCAAGATCAGCGCGCAGTTCGACTTTTGACGTAGGGTCCGGCTTCGGCCGGACCGCTCGACTGGGGACGTAGTGCCCGGCTTCAGCCGGACCGCAAATCAGGAAGGGGCCGACCTTCAGGTCGGCCCCTTCTGTTTTATTCCAGCTCGATCGGCATCTCCGCCGTGCCTTCGCCGTGGCGGATGACGAGCGCATACGTCCCGCGCTCCCACGCGCCGGTCGGCGACTCGAAGAACAGCGGGCCGGTGGCGATGTGGTCGCGATCGACGATGAACTCGTCGTGCACGACCGGACCGAACGGAAGTCTGAACAGCTGCATGTCCTCGAGTCGATCCTGCTGCCTGAAGTACGACGCGACATCGTGCGCCTGGACCTTGGCGTTTTGCAGCAGCTGTTCCACCTTCATGACGTCCTCGCCGATGCGCGTTTGGGTGGCGAGCGGAATCTCCCGCCCCTGCGGTGTGCGCAGCGCGATCTCCTGACGCTGGATGGTCGTTTCCTTGCTGGTCGAGAGCGCAGCCTGAATGACAATCCAGCGCGAACCGTGATTGCGCTGCGAGTAGTTATACGCCGCGACGACGTGAGCGGCCTTGTCGCGATATTCCACGACGGCCTTGCCGCGTTTCTTGTTTGCAGACGAAAATTCCTGCTGCGCAACAAGCTGCGGTCCCGCGAGCGCCAGCATCGCACAACAACTCACTACCCACACCACGACCGTTCTGCGTCGGTACCCGATCATCGCGCCACCCCTTTCGCCCGCCCGCGTCAAGGGAGGCAGAACCCGTGCCAGGCACGATCGTGCGTCCGGCCTCAACGGGCGCGGGACCTGATGTGTTATCGTCCCCCGCTGCTGACAGTCGTCGCTGGTAGCAGCGGATAGATAGATAGATCGAAGGAGTCGCCATGTCGCGCCTGGTCTCATTGATATCGTTCATCGCCGTTGTGCTGTATGCCGTAGCCGGGCTGCAGGGACAGGCACCCGTCTGGCAGTCGGCCGATGAGGCCGGACAAGGCCAGACGCCGGTGATGCCGGTTCACCAGGAGCCGCACCACCGGCAGGTATTCCAGTACGGTCCGCTGCGGATCATCGATCTGCAGATCCCGCCAGGCGACATGTCGTGGTTCCACACACACGAATGGCCGGTGTTCTACCTGACGGTGGCTGATTCGCAGACGCGAACGCAGATTCTGGGCGAGGAATGGGGCGCTCGCGGGAGGGGAGCCGCGCCCGGCGCTGCCGCGCGTGGCGGGCTGCCTCCGGGTGGACCTCCTCCTGCCGGTGGCGCTCCTCGAGCGGGTGCACCGTCGGCAGCAGCAGCTGGCGCCGCTGCGCCGCGAGCGGGTGGACCGCCGCGGTTCCGGCCACGTGTGATGAGCGATCTCAGTTACGCCGACCGTGCGGTCACGCACCGGATTCACAATAACGGCACCAGTCTGTATCGAGCGATCGGTGTGATCAACGAAACCGCTGGCGGCGACGAGACGATCACGGAGGAAGCCGCCGGCTTCAGCGGCAAGGCGGAGATGAGCAACCGCTGGTTCCGCGTCCATCGCGTGACGCTGGCGCCGGGCGAGAAGGCGCCAGCGCATCAGCACAAGGCGCCCGTCGTGGTGCTGCAGGACAGCACCGGCAAGGGGATCGCCTCCGGCCCGATGACGTTCGAGTTCAACGAGCCGGGGCAGTGGGGCTTCTTCGATGCGGGTGCCCGTCACGAGATGACAAACACCGGCACCGAACGCCTCGAGTTGCTCGAGGTGGAGGTTCGGCGCCGGTAGGCGATCGCGTAGTGTCCCGGCTTTAGCCGGACCCTGCTCACGGAGTGTGCGGCTTGAGGACCGCTCAGCGCAGCAGCTTCATATACGCCACCATGTCCGCCTTGTCCTGGTCGGTCAGGACGATGAAGGGGAAGAAGAACCTGGCGTAGTGGTTCATAACGTCCTCGAGCGTTTTCGCGGAGTTGTCATGGAAATACGGCGCAGTGTCCTTGACGCCGCGCAGCTGCGGAATCTTGAAGGCTTCGAAGTTGGCGAAGGTGAAGTCTTCCGTCGGCGGCACACCAGTGACTCCTGATCGGCCGATGTCCGGACTGAACACGTGCAGCTCGTTCGCCGTGTTCTTATCGAACACGAATTCCTGAAGCGGCAGCTTCGCATCGTTGAAGAACGACACGCCGATGTTCTGGAAGCGCGTGCCTTTCGGAACGCCGAACACGATCTGTGCAAACAGGTTCGTTTCGTTCAGGAGCGGTCCCGCATGACATCCCGCACAGAGCCCGTGTTTGGGGTCGACGAAATCGATCTCATCTTCGAAGAACCGCCGGCCGCGTTTCTCTGACGCCGTGCTCCCGGGCGGCAGACCAGGATCGGTTCCAGCGCGCGCCAGATTGATCATCTCGGGCGACGTGAAGAACTCGTTGGTCAACTCGAACGCCTTGATACGATCGAGCTGCGCCGCGGACGGCGCCACACCCTGCGCGTGATCGAGGATGGCGCCATTGGCCTGGCTCTGCAGCGTCAGTTGGCGGCCGTCCAGCATGATCACGGGATCAAGCGCCGGACTGTTGAGCGTGGTCGGGATACCTCGTGGGACGTTCATGATGGCGGAGTGATCCCCCATCTGCACGCGCGCGTTCAGCGTGATGTGCATCATGATCGTCGCATCACGCTGGATCCGCGTCGTCCCGTTTCCCGCCCCGTCGTCGCTTCCGTCTGCCCGGAACAGCGGATCGTCTGGGTGCGTCTTGAAGCGCTGTTGCGCGTCCTCGGGAGAGACCGTGCCGGTCTGGACGCTGTGGCACGTGCGGCATGTCCGTCCGTTGCCGCTAAAGGTTTCCTGTTCGAAGAGCTTCTTGCCCTCCGACACCGCCGTGCCGATCGCGGTGCCCGACGTTCCCTGTCCGGATACGTTGACGACTGCCCCCGTGAGCAACGCCGCCAGCGCGGTAAGCAAATACGCGGATTTCATAGTGTGTCTCCGATCAAATGGCTGCCGACTGTCTTAACGAGCGTTGCTGGGGAACCGAACGGCTACGCCAGAGCACAGGCGAATTGAGCAATTGCCCCGTCGTGTGCACCCGCGACTACGAACTGCAGCGTGCCGACGTCCCTGCGAACGAATGGGACACCACAGAGACCGAGCGTTTGTGTCTGGTCCTTCAGGCGGGGCTCACG
>DASROF010000065.1:0-61798 GCA_035647075.1 Vicinamibacterales bacterium
GGTCAACCGCGAGATCAGCACGATTCTCGACGTCGAGGACCCGCTCCCCTTTGCTTATACGCTCGAGGTTTCGTCGCCGGGGCTCGATCGGCCTCTGCGTGGTGAAGACGATTACCGACGTTTTGCCGGCCGGCTCGCCAAGGTGGTGGTCAGCGAAGCGGTCGACAACCAGAAGGCGTTCGAGGGTCGGCTGTGCGGATTGGACGCGGGCGAGGTGCTGCTCGAAGGGCCGCACGGACGCATGCACCGGCTGCCGCTGCGGCTGATTACGCGCGGCAAGCTGGAAGTGGAGTTTTAGGGGCTATGCAAAACCCGTTGATGCAGACGATCGAGGCGCTGGCGAAGGAAAAAGGCATCGAGGCCGACACCATCATCACCGCGATCGAGGACGCCGTCCTGACGGCGTCGCGCAAGTACTACAAGACCAACGAGAACCTGAAAACCCGCTTCAACCAGGAAACGGGCCAGGTCGATTTGTTCGCGACCAAGCACATCGTCCAGGAAGTGGCCGACCCCGCTACGGAAATCTCGCTGAAGGAAGCGCAGGAGCTCTACGGCGAGGAAGCGGAAGTCGACATGGAGATCGAGTTCCCGAAGCGGACCGACGTGCTGGGCCGCATCGCCGCCCAGACGGCCAAGCAGGTGATCTTCCAGAAGGTCCGCGAGGCCGAGCGCGAGAACATCTTCGCGGAATACAACGACCGGGTCGGCGAAGTCCTCAACAGCATGGTCAAACGGTTCGAGAACGGCGATCTGATCGTCGAGATCGGCCGCGTCGAGGCCGTCCTGCCGCGCAAGGAGCAGTCGCGCGCCGAAAGCTACACCCCGGGCGAGCGCATTCGCGCGGTGATCAAGGGCGTGAACCGCAGTGCGAAGGGCCCGCAGATCCTGCTGTCGCGAACGGACCCGGCGCTGCTGATCAAGCTGTTCGAGCAGGAAGTGCCGGAGATCTACGACGGGACCGTGATGATTCGCGGTGCGGTACGCGAAGCCGGAGACCGGGCCAAGGTGGCTGTCTACTCGCGTGAACGCGACGTCGATCCGGTCGGTGCCTGCGTCGGCATGAAGGGCACGCGCGTGCAGGCCATCATCCGCGAGCTCCGCGGCGAGAAGATCGACATCGTCGAGTGGTCCGACGATCCGGTGGTCTTCGTCACCAATGCGCTCAGTCCGGCCAAGGTGCAGCGCGTCACGATCGTCGACGACGCCGAGCGCGTGATGGAAGTGGTCGTCGAAGACAAGCAACTGTCGCTGGCGATTGGTAAGAAGGGACAAAACGTCCGGCTCGCCGCAAAGCTGACCGGTTGGCGCATCGACATCAAGAGCGAGGAAGAGAAGCGCCGCGAGGTCGAGGAGCAGTTCGGCGCGCTCGGTGGCGAGGAACCGGCTGGCGAAGAGGCCACGATCGAGGCCGAGGCCGCGATCGAGACCGAAGTAGACGCCGAGGCCAGCGCCGACGAGGCTCAGGTGATGACCGACGCCACCGCGGAAGCCGCGGAGGAGTCAGCCACCGCCGAGGAAGCGCCGGCGGAGTTGGAAACGGAAAAGAGCTAAGGCGAAGGAATTAATTTGGCAACGGTCCGGATTTACAAGGTCGCGGAACTGCTCGGCACGACGAGCCAGGAAGTGCTCTCGCTGCTCAAGCGCGATCACGGCATTGAGCTGAAGAGCGCGTCGAGCACGATCGAAGAGGTCGTCGCGCGCTCGTTCGTCGAGCGGGTGGCGCGGCAACGCAACATCTCGTTGCCCGGCGGTGACATGTTCGCGGAGCACCCGGCGCCAGCGGCGAAGGGCGGCGGAAAGAAAGCGCCAGTGGCGAAGAAGGCGGAGCCTCCGAAGCCCGCGGCTCCCGTGCTCGGTCCCCCGCGCCTCGTCAAAGTCGTCAAGCCGGCATCGCCCGCGGCACCTCCGGCCGACGAGGAGCCCGCGATCGAGTACCCGGAAGTGGTCGTCGCTGAACCGGCGCCAGAGCCGCCCCCCGAACCGGTCGCTCCGCCGCCACCCGTCCATGAACCGGTGGCCCAGGCGCCGCCTCCGGTTGAAGAACCGCCTCCAGCCGAGCCGCCGGCACCGGTCGAAGAACCGGTCCCGACGCCCGAGCCCGAGGCGCAAACTCCGGAACCCGCTGCACCGGCTGCCGCGGCATCGCCAGCGGGCCGGTTTGTTCCGCCGACGATTCGTCTGCGCATCGAAGAACCCGGCAGGACGCCTCAGCCCGCGCGTCCGCTGACGCCCGCGAAGCGTCCACAGGTGTCTCAGCCGCGAATCGTTCAACCGCCTGCCGCGCAACCGCCGGCAGGGACACGACCAGCGACGCCTGGCGGCGCGACTCGTCCCGGGGCGGTGGCGCGTCCCGGCGCACCCGGTCGCCCCGGATTCCCGCCGCCGCCGCGGCCAACGACCCCGGGGATGCTGGGCGGACCGCGCCCGCTACCTTCGCAGCCGGTGCGGACGCAGCCCGGTCAGGCTCGTCCTGGAATGCCCGGCCAGCCCGGTGTTCGTCCGCCATTCGGTCAGCGGCCGCCGATGGGCCAGCAACGACCGGGTCAGCGCCCGACGCAGACCCGGCGTGAAAGACCGAGCGCGCCCGCAGCGGCACCGCAACCAGCGGCTCCCCCGCCGATCACGCGGACCATCACGCTTGCTGAAGGCATGACGGTGAAGGATCTCGCCGACAAGCTCGACGTGCGCGTGAAGGACGTCATCCAGAAGCTGTTCATGAAGCGCCAGATGGTGACGATCAACAGCACGCTGGATATCGAGACGGCGAAGGACGTGGCGCGCGAGTTTGGCGCCGAGATCGAGATGCGGAGCTTCGAAGAGGAGCTCGTCGAAGCCCAGGGCGAAGAATCGAACGCCGAAGACATCCAGACGCGCGCGCCGGTGGTAACGGTCATGGGCCACGTCGACCACGGCAAGACGTCGCTGCTCGACGCGATCCGCGAAACGCGCGTCGCCGAGCGCGAGGCCGGCGGTATCACCCAGCACATCGGGGCCTATCACGTGGACGTCGGCGACAGCCGCAGTGTCGTGTTCCTCGACACGCCTGGTCACGAAGCGTTCACGCTCATGCGCGCCCGCGGCGCCAAGGTCACAGACGTCGTCGTGCTCGTTGTGGCTGCTGACGATGGCGTGATGCCGCAGACGCGAGAAGCAATCGATCACGCGAAGGCGGCAAATGTGCCGATCGTCGTGGCTATCAACAAGATCGACAAGCCGGGCGCAAACCCGGACAACGTCAAGCGCGAACTCGCCGAGCTGAACCTGGTGCCGGAAGACTGGGGTGGCCAGACGGTCATGGTGCCGGTGTCGGCAAAGAAGAAGCAGAACCTCGATACGCTGCTCGAGATGATTCTGCTGTCGACCGACATCCTCGAGCTCAAAGCCAACCCGAAAAAGAGCGCCTCTGGCGCCGTACTGGAAGCGAAACTCGATCGCGGCCGCGGTCCGGTGGCGACGGTGCTCGTCCAGGACGGAACGCTGCACGTCGGCGACAACTTCATCGCCGGCCCCGTGGTTGGCAAGGTGAAGAATCTCATCGACGATCGCGGGCGGCCCGTCCGCTCGGCCGGGCCCGCCACTCCGGTCGAAGTGATGGGGTTGACGAGTCTGCCGCAGCCTGGCGACTCGTTCCAGGTGGTGGCCGATGCGGCCAAGGCCCGCCAGATCGCCATGTTCCGCGAAGGCCAAGCCAAGGAGCGCGCGCTCAGCGCCAAGGGCGGCCGCCTCACGCTGGAATCACTGAAAGATCAGATCGCCGAAGGCGGCATGAAGGAACTGCCCCTCATCGTCAAAGCCGACGTACAGGGGTCAAGCGAAGTGCTGGCCGATACGCTCACCAAGCTGTCGGACGAAAAGGTCAAGATCCGCATCATCCGCGCGGGTGTCGGTGCCATCAACGAGTCCGACGTGCTGCTGGCCTCGGCGTCGAACGCGATCATCATCGGCTTCAATGTCCGCCCGGATCGCAACGCGCAGGACGTGGCCGAGCGCGAACAGGTGGACGTACGTCTCCACTCGGTCATCTACAACGTGACCGAAGAGATCAAGAAGGGCATGGCCGGCATGCTCGAGCCGACGTTCAAGGAAGTGCGCGTCGGCTCCGCCTCGGTGCGCGAAGTCTTCAAGGTGCCCAAGATCGGCGCGATCGCCGGCTGCATGGTCACCGAAGGCCGCATCACCCGCGCCGGAGAGAGCCAGGCTCGTCTTCTCCGCGACAACGTTGTCGTACACGAAGGCAAGATCTCATCGCTGCGTCGCTTCAAGGATGACGTCAGCGAGGTGAAGACCGGCTTCGAATGCGGTATCGGCCTTGCCAACTACAACGACATCAAGGTCGGCGACGTGATTGAAGTCTTCTCGATGGAGCGTGTGGCCGTACCGGTCTAATGGCCAGCCATCGTCCTGACCGCGTCGGCGACCAGATCCGACAGGAGTTGAGCGAGCTGCTCAGCCGCGGCGCGGTGCACGACCCGGGTATCGGGTTCATCACGCTCACCCGCGTCAAGGTGTCGCCAGACCTGCAGCTGGCGCGCGTCTACTACACGACCATGGGCGACGCGGAGGCGCGGAAGCAGACGGCGAAAGCTCTCGACCGCGCGACCGGCTTCTTCCGCCGTCAGGTCGGCGAACGCCTCCAATTGCGACGCGTGCCTGAGTTGAAGTTCCAGTTCGACGAATCCATCGGGCACCAGGACCGCGTCGAGCAGATCCTGCGCGATCTGCACGAAGAAGAAGAGCGTCGAAAGACAACCGTTGCCGAATCCGACCCGCCTTCGCATGACCACTTCGGCGAGGCCAGCACCGTCAGTGACCCCGAATCCGACTGATCCCGCGCTCCAGCAGATCGTCGACGAGATTCGCGCGCGGCGACGGTTTGTGGTGACCTCGCACGCGAGGCCGGACGGCGACGCGGTCGGATCGTCGCTGGCCATGGCCTACGCCCTGCGCGATCTCGGCAAGGACGTCCGCGTCGTGATGCGCGATCCGTCCCCGCCGCAGTTCGAGACCTGTCCCGGCGTGGACGACATCATCGTGACGGATCGCGTGGACGACCCGGGCGACGCGGTCATCGTGATGGAATGCGGCGATCTGTCGCGGCCGGGGATCGCGGGGCTCGAGCGCGGATTCGTGCTCAACATCGACCATCACCCCGGCAACACGATGTACGGGGCGCGCAACTGGTTCGATGTCTCCGCGGCCGCGTGCGGCGAGATGGTGTTCGACCTGATCTGCGCACTCGGCGTGCCGCTGTCTGTCGACATCGCCACGCACATATACGTCGCTGTCCTCACCGACACCGGCGGCTTTCACTACTCGAACATCACCCCTCGCACGTTCGATATCTGCCGCCAATGCACCGAGGCCGGCGTGAACCCCGCGGCGATCGCCCGCGCCGTCTACGACAGCAATAGAATCGGACGCCTCAAGCTGTTTCGCGCCGTGCTCAACGGCATGCAGCTGGATGCGGCGGAGCGCATCGCCACGCTGTTCGTGACGACGCAGATGGCAGTGGACTGCGGCGCCACCTATGAAGACACAGAAGGCCTTGTCAATTTCCCGCTCACCGCGAGAGAAGTGCTCGCGGTCGTGTTCTTCAAGGAGAACGGACCTGGCGACTGGCGTGTCAGCCTGCGGTCGAAGGGTGACATCGACGTGAACGCCGTCGCGAAGGGATTCGGCGGCGGCGGCCACAAGAATGCGTCCGGATGCAGTGTGAACGGCACGTTCGAGCAGTGGAAGCCGGTGTTCGAACAGAAGGTCACGGCTGCCATCGAAGCGACAGTCGCCCGGGTGTAACGACGAAGCATGCGAAGTTCGCGACGAGATCAGTGGTAGACGGAGTCCTCGTTATCGACAAGCCTCAGGGGCTCACTTCTCATGACGTCGTCGCTGTGGCAAGGCGAGCTCTCGCGGAGCGACGCATCGGACACACTGGCACGCTCGACCCGCTCGCAACCGGCGTACTCCCTCTCGCCTGCGGGCGCGCGACGCGGCTGGTGCGTTTTCTCACCGCGTCGGACAAGGAGTACGAAGCCACAATCCGCTTCGGGCTCACGACGGATTCCTACGACATCACCGGAACGGAGACCAGCCAGTCTGGCCTGACTCCGGACCGCAACGCGGTCATGGCGGCGATGGCGGAGTTGACCGGCAACTACCTGCAGCTGCCGCCGGCGTTCTCGGCCAAGAAGATCGCGGGCCGTCGCGCGTACGAGTTGGCGCGCCAGGATCAGGAAGTCGCGCTGAGGCCAGTTCCAATTACCGTCGCCAGCGCAGTGCTCGACGATCTCGCGGGAGACGCCGCCCGCGTCCGCCTCACCTGCTCGGCAGGCTTCTACGTTCGCTCATTCGCGCATTCGCTCGGCGAGAAGGTCGGTACGGGTGCGTGCCTGGAAGCGCTCCGACGGACCAGAAGCGGCGACTTCACACTGGATCATGCGATCACCCTCGAACAGCTCATCCCGGGGGCGCAATCTGTCGTGGGAGGTGTCATCCCGCTGGATCGCCTGCTGCCGTCGTTGCCCACCGTGACCGTGACCGACGAAGGGCGGAGCCGTGTGTCCCATGGTCAGGAGGTCGAGGGAACGGCTGGGGCGGCTGAATGGGTGCGGTTAACGGACAGCCAGGGGTGCCTGCTGGCCATGGCCAAGACGGGTTCGCGACAAGGTTTTTTGCACCCCGCGGTTGTACTGATTTAGAATTAACCCTTTACGGGATTAGCAATTACGGCGGTCTGGTGCGCTTCGAGCAGTTCGGGGCGACTGTCTGGGCCGCTCGTGGAGGAAGCCACGTGGCGCCAACCAAAGACCGCAAGAGCGGCATCATCGGAACCTACCGGACTCACGACAGCGATACGGGATCTCCGGAAGTGCAGGTTGCGCTTCTCAGCGACCGCATCAATTACCTCACCGAGCACTTCAAAGTTCACGCGAAGGATCATCACTCGCGCCGCGGCCTGCTCAAGCTGGTCGGCCAGCGTCGGCGTCTGCTCGACTACCTGAAGAGCAAGGACTCCGATCGCTACGCAGAGTTGATCCGCCGCCTTGGCATCCGCAAGTAACACGTAGGGCGCTCTGTCACGGAGCGCCGAATAACGAAAGTGCACATGCACAACGTCAATTTACAGAAGCGCGAGGTCCGGATCGGATCCCGCACGATTTCCATTGAGACCGGCAAGCTCGCCAAGCAGGCGGACGGGGCCGTGGTCGTTCGATGCGGCGATTCGATGGTGCTGGTCACCGCCTGTCACGCCGCAACGCCGCGCGTCGGCATCGACTTCCTGCCGCTGACCGTCGATTACAAGGAATACACCTACGCGGCTGGACGCATCCCAGGAGGGTTCTTCAAACGCGAAGGAAAACCGCCCGAGAAAGAAATCCTCACCAGCCGCCTGATTGACCGTCCGATCCGTCCGCTCTTCCCCGAAGGCTGGCACTACGAAACGCAGATCATCGCCCTCGTTGTCTCGGCCGACACCGACAACGACCCGGACGTGCTGGCCATCACCGGCGCCTCAGCGGCGCTGGCGATCTCGGAAATGCCGCTGGAGAAGACGATTGCCGGCGTCCGCGTCGGCATGCTGAACGGCGGCTACGTGATCAACCCGACTCACGAGGAGCGGAAGCAGAGCACGCTCGACCTGATCGTGGCCGGCAGCAAAGACGGCATCGTGATGGTGGAAGCCGGCGCAAAAGAGGTGTCGGAGCCGGATGTCGTCGGCGCGCTCGAAGCCGCCCATGCCGCGATCAAACAGATCGTCAGCGCCATCGACGAGCTGAAGGCGGCCACCGGGAAGAAGAAGCTCGAAGTGTCCGGCCGGGACATCGATCACGCATTTCACGCCGAAGCCGAATCCAAGATGTTCGGCCCGCTCGCCGAAGCCATGCGGATCAAGAACAAGCTGGAAAGCTACGGCACTGTCGATGCGGTGCTCAGCGACTATCTCTCGAGCCTGGCGGACGACGATGTCGCGGCGCAGCGCACGGCGGAGGCCAAGCACATCTTCCACGGACTGAAGGAAAAGGTGCTGCGCGACGAGGTGCTCAACAAGGGCGTGCGCCTCGACGGCCGCAAGTTCGACGAAATCCGGCCAATCTGGACCGAGGCCGGCGTGCTCCCGCGCGTCCACGGATCGGTTGTGTTTACACGTGGTGAAACACAGGCACTGGTCACCTGCACGCTGGGCACTGCTGACGATGAGCAGAAGGTCGAACACGTGACGGGCGAGTACTACAAGCGCTTCATGCTCCACTACAACTTCCCGCCGTTTTCGGTTGGCGAAGTTGGCCGGTTCACCGGCCCGGGCCGTCGCGAAATCGGTCACGGCGCGCTCGCTGAACGCGCGCTGGCGCCGGTCGTGCCTGCCGAGGACAAGTTCGCATACACCGTCCGCATCGTCTCCGACATCCTCGAGTCGAACGGATCGTCATCAATGGCGTCGGTCTGCGGCGGGTCGATGGCGATGATGGACGCCGGAGTACCGCTGAAGGCGTCGGTCGCGGGCATCGCGATGGGCCTCATCATGGACGAGAAGAGCGGCAAGTGGGCCGTGCTTTCGGACATTGCGGGCGCCGAGGACCACTACGGCGACATGGACTTCAAGGTCGCCGGCACGGCGCAGGGCATCACCGCGCTGCAGATGGACATCAAGGTGTCGGGCATCACCTCCGAGGTGATGGCCAAGGCGCTCGATCAGGCAAAGGCCGGCCGACTGCACATCCTGAACGAGATGGCGAAGACCATCAGCGCGACGCGCACGCAGATGTCGAACTTCGCGCCACGGATCATCACGATCAAGATCCCGGTCGACAAGATCCGCGACGTCATCGGCCCTGGCGGCAAGATGATCCGCAGCATCATCGAGCGCACGGGCGTGAAGATCGACGTCGAGGACAACGGGACGGTCAACGTCGCGTCGGCGGATGGCGAGTCGGCCATGAAAGCGATCGGCATCATCCAGGAACTGACCGCGACGCCCGAACTGAACAAGACCTACATGGGCAAGGTGCAGCGGATCACCGACTTCGGCGCGTTTGTCGAGATCATGCCGGGTACCGACGGGTTACTCCACGTCTCGGAAATCGCGAACCACCGTGTGAAGGATGTCCGCGACGAGCTGAAGGAAGGCCAGCAGGTGCTCGTGAAGGTCATCAACATCGATCCGACCGGCAAGATACGGTTGAGCCGGAAGGCGCTGCTGCAGGACGAGGCGGGCGCTGCCGAGCCGGCCGGAGCCGGGCAGAAGTAGGCAGTAACGTGCTGAATGGTCCGGACTTATCCGGACCTAAACCGCGCCGGCGTCAGGGCCGTCTAAACTAGCAGTATGTCCCTGACGCGGCGGACTCTTGGATGGATTCTCGTGGGGACCGGCGCCTGCCTCCTCGCCGGTTCCTCGTCCCGCCTCTTCGCCCAAGACCAGGCACCGAACCGGCGCGAGTTCTCGATCACCGCGCGCGATTACCGGTTCACGCCGGATCGCCTCGAGGTGACGCAGGACGACCTCGTCAAGCTCACCATCGAAAGCGCTGACCACGCGTACAGCTTCGCCATCGATGCCTATCGTCTCTCCCGTCGAATTCCGGGCGGAGGCAAGACCATCGTCGAGTTCCGTGCGGATCAGGTGGGGACGTTCGACTTCTACTCGAACATGACCGGGCAGGAGAAGATGCGCGGCCAACTGATCGTCCGTCGCCGCTGATGACGGCCGGCCTGCCGGTCGGCCTTCTTGTTACTTCTTAGGCGCGACGTATTCTTTGCGCGCGCGCGGCTTCATCCCGCCCTGCTTCACTTTCACATCAATCTTGTGAACCTTGCCATCGCGTTTGGGTGTTTCGTACGCGAGCAGATACTGACTGTGAAGCTCCTCGGCGACCTGCGCGAATGCCCGCCCGAGGTCCTCGCCGAAAGTGATCTCGGTGTAGCCGCCCCCGGTTTCCTCGGCAACACGCGCGAGACCGGGATCGGGCAAATCAGCGGTCAGCGCCGCCTGTAACCCGCCGACTCCAAGACCGGGCATCTGTGGCCTCCCCCGGCTGCGCATACCGATGCCATAGATCATGACGTCCTGCCGTCGCGCGTGCTCAATCACGTCTCCCTGAGTAACGAACCGATCGCGGAAGCTTGTCAGGCCGCTGTCCTTGCCGTCGCTGAGCACCAGCACCACGGGCCGCGCCTCCTCGTCGACGGAACCGAACGATTCCATGGCCTTGTCCGTCGCCCGCCACAATGGCGTCGATGCCTCGGGATCGATCGATGAGGGAAGCGCGGCCAGCAACTCCCCTGCCTCGCGCGTAAACGTCGGGCTGATGGTCACGTCCCTGCCGAAGGTCCCGATCCGTGCCGCATCATCCGGGCGCAGGTATTTGACAAGCTGCGCTGTGCCATTGCGAAGCAGCGGCAGGTTGCCCTGCATGCTGCCGGACACGTCGAGCATGACGATGAGACGAATCGCCCGTGGAGAACGGTCGAAGAGGACGACCGGCTGCGGCTTGCCATCGTCGCGGACCTCGAAATCGTCCTGGCCCAGCGTCGTGACCAGGCGGCCGTCCTTATCGGTGACGGTCACAAACGCGCGAACGAGCTCGCTTCCAGCGCGAAAGACCGACGGCGTTTGTGGTTCCTGCTGTTGTCCCTGAGGTTGCTGCGGCTGCTGCCCGGCTGATACGCCGACGACGGTGGCCGCGACAAGAACGCCGACGAGAGTCCGAACCATGGATGGCTCCTGCGTGGCGCAGGCCTTCAGGCAAGGTGGACGCCACATAGGATCCAGCTTAAAGGATCTGGCGCTCCCTGTTTAGCTTTTCGGCGACGTAGTCTTTGCGCCCGCGCGGCTTCATGCCGACTCTGGCCAGACCGCAGTGTAGTGACGAGACGGCCATCCTTATCGGTGACCGTGACATACGTGCGGACAAGATCGCTGAAGCCGCGAAAGACCGACGGTCCTTGTCCTGGTCGTCCCTGGGGCGGCTGGGGCGGCCTGCGCGGCGACCGGCCCTCAGGCAAGGCGGACGCTACGTAGGGTCGAGCTTGAAGGATCTGGCGGCTGAAATGCGGGCCGAGATGGACGGATGGCTGTGAAAGAGTGCCTCGACGATCGCTGACGGCTCCTCCTCGGCCAGATTCTGCGCGCCGAGCCGTTTCATCGCCGTCACGAACGCGTCCAGGTTGCGGGTCAGGGTCAGGGCGAACTGATCGGCGCGCCGTTCATGGGACCGCGACAGTGCGTTGCGCAGCGGCATCAGCACCAGCGAGACGGCGCCCATCGTCAGCAACAGGAGCGGCAGTGCCGCGATGTCGCCCTTCCCCATCGCGCCGAATAAGCCGGACCAGGCCGTGAGCACCGCGTCCGAGATGTAGAACCCGAGCGCGATGAGCGCGGTTTCGAAGACGATGGCGCGCCAGATGTCGTGGTGCACGTGGTGCGCGAGCTCGTGCGCCAGAATCACCTCGATCTCGTCGTCCGAGTAGTCCGCCAACAGCGTGTCGGACAGGAGGATCCGGCGCGTCCGGCCGAGGCCGGCCAGCGCGGCGTTGGCTTTCTTCGTCCGATCGCTGAGGCGCCATTCAAACGTCCCCAGGATCGGTGTGCCGGCGCGTTCCGCCAGCGTTTTCAAGCGCCCGGCAAGTGCCTCGCGTGCCAGCGGTTTCACTTCGTAGAACAAGGGCAGCAGGACGACCGGCGCGAGCTGCGCAAGCGCGACGACGACCAGCGAGAAACCGAAAGAGGCGGCAAGCCACCAGCTTGCGGGATTCCATCGAATCAGCGACCACACCGCGACCACAGCAGCGAGCCCGAGGGCGGTGCCAATCGCCAGGCCCTTGACATGGTCCTTCCACCACCGCGCCGTGGCTTCTGTCGACAACCCGTACCGCCGCTCCAGCGTGACGCCTTCGTAGAAGGCAAGCGGCAGCTGGAGGAAATCGTAGAGCAGCGCCAGCACCACAACGTACACCGCGATCGTGCCGAGGAACGTGTTGCCCGCAAGCTGCGCGGATGCCGAACGCAGGGAGGCCGACAAACCGGAGACGAGAAGAACGATGAGGAAGAGGGCGCCGAGGCCGGCGCTCAGAATGGAGACGCGACGACGCAGACGATGGTAACGGGTAGCTTTGTCTTCGTTCGCCACCTAGCGCGGCGCTTCTCCACCGCCCAGGCGTACGCCGCCGTTGGTCGTCTGCAGGTCGATGTGGGGGCCGCTCCCGTTCCCGAGCTTCGCTGACAGGTGCTGCCGCTCACGCGTGGCGGCCTGAAGGGGCAGCGAATCGTTCACCATCACACCGCCGTTGACCGTATTGGCTTCGAGCGTGGCATTGAGACCCTGCGGCAGTCCCATGATGACGCCCCCGTTGATCGTCCGGATGCGGATGTCAGACGTCACTGCAGCCATCTGGACGATGACGCCGCCGTTCACCGTCTCAACCTCCAACCCGCCCGAGACCCCGCGGCCCTCGATCATGCCATTCGTGGATCCCACCGAGAGGCGTGCGTCCACGTCGTTCAACTTCACCCCGCCGTTTTCGTTCTTAATCGAGACGATCGAACCAACGGGGACGCTGATGCGATAGTCGATGCGGATGCGCCGACGGAAACCTTCGAGGCCCTCAGCCTTGGCGGCACGGATGGTCACGCGATCGGGAGCGGTCTCGACCGTGAAGGACTGCTGCTTCAGGAGCGTCCGTGCCTCTTCATCCGTCTTCGCGCGGACCTGGCGCCTGGCGTGGACCTCGACGCCTGTTCCGGTCGCCCGCACGAGCTCGATATTGCTGTTGTCGGTCTGCAATTCAATTCGACCGCCTTTTGCCAGCGGATAGGTCTGCGTGGACTCGTCCTCGGCCCTTCCGCCTTCATTGATATCGAGGGAGACCCCTCCCTTGTCGTTGACGCGCACGTCGCAGGCAACAACGCCCCAGGTCGCGACCAGTAAGGCGAGAGAGAGGACGGCGGTTTTCATGATCGGCACTACGTGGCGCAGCCGCGCCAGGTTCTGCCAGATTCGCCTCAGTTCAATTGAACTGAAATCAGCTTGGACACGCCCGGTTCCTCCATCGTCACCCCGTACAGGCGGTTGGCAATCTCCATCGTGCGCCGGTTATGGGTGATCAGGATGAACTGCGTCCGATCCAGCATGCCGCGCAGCATATCCACGAAACGACTGACGTTGGCGTCATCGAGGGGCGCGTCGATTTCGTCGAGCAGGCAGAACGGGCTCGGCTTGTACTGGAAGATCGCGAACATCAGCGCGATGGCGGTCAGCGCCTTCTCGCCGCCAGAGAGCAGCTGCACGCTCTGCAGGCGCTTGCCGGGAGGCGAGGCGACGATATCGATACCGCTTTCAAGCGGATCGTTCTCGTCGAGGAGCGTCAGGCCGGCGCGGCCGCCGCCAAACAGCGTGCTGAATGTTCCCTGGAAGTTGCGCTGAATCGCAGCAAACGCCTCGCGGAAACGCACCTTCGATGTTTCGTCGATGCGCTGGATGGCTTCGGACGTCTGCGCGATCGAGTCGATCAGGTCCCGCCGCTGCGTCGTCAGGAACGTGTGCCGCTGCTCAAGCTCGTCGAACTGCTCGATGGCCATCATGTTCACCGGGCCGAGGCGCTCGATCTTGGCCTTCAGCCGCGTAATGGCCTCTTCGGCGGTCATGGACAGCGGCGGAGGCGTTGGGACAAAGCCTTCGGGCTGGCCCTCGCCTTCCTCGGCCTCCGGGTCAGGCTCTTCCGCCGCGATCGCCGCGGCGTCCGGTGTGGTTTCACCAGCAGCTTCCATCTGCTCGACTTCGATGAGCACGTCGTCCAGCGTTGCCTGCACGCTATCGACACAACTCTGCGCCAGGTGTGTCAGGTCGCTTTCAGCCGTGATTCGTCCGACCTCAAGCTCGCTAACCCCCGCCCGAATCTCCTCGAGCGCGCGCCGGGCGTCGCGAATCACCGCATCCTGTGCGTCCACACGAGCGCGAACCGCAGCTGCAGCGTCATCGGCGATGTGGAGATCCTGACGCATCGCGTCAAGCGCCTGGATATCGGCATCGAGCGTCTTCACGCTCTCCTCCACCGCCGCCAGCAGCGATTCGCGTCGGCTGCGTGCCTGCTCGAGCTCGGCGGCGCGGAATGAAATGCGGTGCTCGAGTTCGCGCGCGCCTTCTTCCAGACGTTCGACTTCGGCAGCGATCGCCGACGCCCGCTCGACAAGAGCGGCATGCGACGCACGAACTTCCGCGGCTCGCGTGCTCGACTGCGACACGGCATCCCGCGCATCGGCGAGCTGACGCTGCGCGCCTGTCAGCCGGTCATCCGCCTGACGCTGTTCCTCGCCGATCCGGCTGATGGACGACTCGGCCTCCGATCGGCGACCTTCGAGCGCGCGCCGCTCTTCTTCCGCACGGTCACGCTCGAGCGCGATGACCTCAGCCTTGCGGGCCAGTCTCGCGCTTTCGTCGTTACTGCGCGATAACTGCGCCGCATGAGCAACGACGTCCTTCTCGTGACGATGCTGCTCTGCGACCAGCACCGTGATGGCGGACGTCGCCTGGGCGATCGTGATCTCGAGCTGCGAGGTTTCCTCCGTCAGACGCGTCAGCACCTGACGATCTGCAGCCACACGCTCACGCAATTCCTTGATCTCGCGCCGCGTCGCCAGAATGCCGCGCGATTCGACCTTTGCCCCGCCGGAGACGAGGTGCGGTCCACGAAGGACATCGCCCTCGAGCGTGGCCACGGGTGCGGACGTCTGCCGCGAGAACGACACCGCCTGCTCGAAGCTCTCGGCGACGTACGCCTCCGGAATGACCTTGCTGATCGTCACCACGTGCGGCCCCTGGAGACGCATGACGTCCGTCACCGGGACGATGCCGGGGAACCGCAGCGCCTCGCGCGGGTGATAACCGTTGGAGCCCGGGTCGATCACCACGAACCCGCAGCGTCCCGCATCGTGCTCGCGGACCAGCGACAGGCCGGCGGCAGCCTGATCGTGCCGTTCGACGATGACGTGCTGCAGAAGCTCGCCGAGACACGCTTCGACGGCGCGCTCGTAACGGCGATCGACTTCGAGGTAATCAGCAACGGCGCCCTGCTGCCCGACGTGGCCGTTGGCCTGAACGAGGACCATGCGTGCAGCGTCGCCAAAGTCGCCGCGTGTGGACGCCAGCTCTTCGAGCGAGGCCAGGCGCGCCTCCGAGGCGGCCAGCTCCTGCTCGCGTACGCGCACGTCGCGCGTGCGCGACTCGTGCTCGGATCGGGCCGTCGCGAGCTCTGATTCGCGCGCAGCGCGATCAAGGTGCACCATTTCGAGCAGTCCGTTCGTGCGAGCCAGGAAGTCCGTCGCCACCGCGCGGTCCGTCTCAACCTTCTCGGTTTCGCGGCGAAGGTCTTCATGCTCGACGTCCAGCTTTGCAAGCGTCTCGCCTACACGTTCGTGTTGCTGGCTTGCGTGCTGGACTGCGTGCTGCAGCGCGGTGACCGTGTTCAGGGCGGAGAACACTTCGGACCGGGCAGCCTCGACGTCGCTTTCGAGCCCCTCGATCTGCCGTTGTGCGCGCGCCAGCTCCTCCTGTGCGTCCGCTGCCACGGCTTGCGCATCGTCACGCGCACGCTCGGCCTCGAGGACGGCCTGCCGCCGCGCGTCGAGCGCGATGTGCGCCGGCTCTCGCCGCGCTTCCAGATCGCGCATCTCGTCGGAGATCTCTGTCGCCCGGACGGCCAGCGTTTCCGCCTGGTGTCGGTCGAATTCCTGCTGCTGCTGCCGGCGGTTGATGTCCAGCTCGCGTGCGTGGGCATCTTCGCGAATCTTCGACGCGCGGTTATCGGCTTCGGCCTGTTCGATGCGCAGCCGTGAGAGATCGGACTCCACCTCGCCGACCCGTGCCGCCGCAGCGCTCTCACGCTCCCGCGTTTCGGCCAGTCTGGCGCGAGCCGTCTCGATGGCCTGCGCCAGCTCGCGATACCGGCGAGCGAACAGTACCTTGTCCCACCGGCGCAGCTCGTCGCGCAGGCGCTTATAGCGCCGCGC
Source organism: Vicinamibacterales bacterium (assembly GCA_035647075.1). GTDB lineage: Bacteria > Acidobacteriota > Vicinamibacteria > Vicinamibacterales > UBA2999 > Gp6-AA40. Next base: position 16,004 of record DASROF010000065.1, read on the forward strand.
CTTCGCGGCCTGACGCTTGAGGGCGCCGAGCTGTTTTTCGACCTCGAACACGATGTCGTCGATGCGGGTCAGATTCTGCTGCGCCGCCTCGAGCTTCAGCTCAGCGGAGCGGCGGCGTGACTTGTACTTGGTGATCCCGGCGGCCTCTTCGATCAGTTGGCGACGATCGGCCGGACGCGAGCTGAGGATCATCCCGATCTTGCCCTGCTCGATAATCGCGTAGGCTTTGGCGCCCAAGCCGGTGTCCATCATCAGCTCGTGGACGTCACGGAGCCGGCAGACGGCGCCGTCGATCAGATATTCGCTTTCTCCGGAGCGGTAAAGGCGCCGCGTGACCTCAACGTCACGCGTAAACGCGAGGGCAATGTCCTCCAGCGTGGTGGGCCCACCGTGGTGACCGTTGCCATTGCCGTGACCGTTGTGCCCGTTGCCATTCGCGTGGCCATTGCCGTCGCCCGCCGGATTATTCGCGTGAAACTCAGTAAGACCGGGCACTTCCGCCGCCGGCGTCTCAGACCCGCTGCCACGCGATGGCAATCCCGAAAGACGCAGCCGGACTTCCGCTGTGGCGCCCGGCTTCCGCGCGTCGCTTCCATTGAAGATGACGTCTTCCATCTTCTCGCCGCGCAGGCTCTTCGCGCTCTGCTCCCCAAGCACCCAGGTGATGGCATCGGCAACGTTGCTCTTGCCGCACCCGTTGGGACCGACGATGGCGGTGACGCCCTCGTCGAAGGCCAGTTCGGATCGATCGGAGAAGGATTTGAAGCCAGAAATCTCGAGACGTTCGAGCCGCATTACTGTCCCCTGTCCTTACGAGGAGATAGACCACGACACACACGGTCCGTCGCCGCACATGCGACGGCCTGGCGAATCCATTTCCGCTGTGTCGATTACCGTTCTGACCTTGCCGGGGGCCGAAGCACTGCGCTGGGAAGCAGTTTAGGCGTCAGCCCTTCAAACGGCGGTCAGTCTAACAAGGCCCAGCCATAGTGGCAAGACCAAAGTGACACCACAATATTTTGGGTTGGGGGCCCAAAACGGAGGGGCGGTGTCACTTCACTTTTTTACCGCGAGGCTCTCCGCGCCGTCGTCGACTGACGGCTCATCTCGAGCAACTGCTGCGCCTCGCCAAACTGCATCATCGCGAACTGCAGCTGCGGATCACGCTTCGCCAGATTCAAGTACGACGCGGCGATGCCGAACAGATCGACGTCGATCTCGCGGCGAATCATCGCGCGGACGAAGTCCTGGTCCTTCTGCCAGGCGGCCTCGTCCCACTTGATCGGTTCCTTCATCGCCAGTTCCTTGAACTCGGCGACCATCGCGTCGGTGACCTCATAGTCCGCGGCCAGGGTGCGCGTATTGGGGCCCGGCGCGATGCGCGTGTCGCCACGGCGCGCGAACCGCTGCGCGTAGACGTCGAACAGGTTACGGGCATAGAGCGTACGGGCGAAGCGTGTCGGGTTGAAACCTTCCACCGGCCCGTCGAAGCGCTCATCCGGCTCGACACCGCCGCCGCTGTACACCTTGCGCCCCGAATCGGTGTACTTCAGGTCCTTGTCGTTGTGCGCTTTATTGGGATCCTGTTCACGATACCGATAGTTCAGATACTCGTCGAACGTGCCGTCCCACGGCCGCTGGATCAAGCGTCCACTGGGCGTGTAGTAGCGAGCGGTCGTAATCGCGGCACCCGCGTTCTGGCTCACCTTGTACACCGACTGTACGAGCGCTTTTCCGAACGTCGTTTCACCCACGATCAGCGACCGATCGTGATCCTGCAGGGCTCCAGACACGATCTCCGACGCGCTGGCGCTATTCCTGTTCACGAGCGTCACCATCGGCAGGTTCAGAAAGTCGCTCGCCTCTGTCGCGTGATAATCCTGGGCGGAATTCTCGACCCGCCCCCGGGTGTAGACGATCAACTTGCCCTTCGGAATGAAGCGATTGGCGACCTTGATCGCCTGGTCGAGCGCACCGCCCGGGTTTTCGCGGAGATCGAACACGAGGCGCTTCATCCCCTTCTGCGTGAGATCGCGCAGCGCGCGGCCGAGCTCCTGATCCGTGTTCTCGCCGAAATCGGTCACACGAACGTAGCCGGTCGTCGCGTCCAGCATCACCGCCGCCGGCACGGTCAGCATCGTGACCTGGTCACGCGGCACCTGCAGATCGATCAGCTTGTCGTAACCGAACCGGCGAACGCCGATGCTGACGGTGGTTCCCTTCGGGCCGCGCAGCTTGCCCACCGCCTGATCGGTGGTCCAGCCCTTGGTGTCCGCTCCCTCGATGCGCGCGATGATATCGCCGCGGCGAATGCCCTTTTCGAACGCAGGCGATCCCTCGAACACCTGACTGATGGTCAGGTCGCCGCTGACGGATCCGATCGTGATCCCCAGGCCGTAATACCGCCCTTCCTGGCGCTCGCGCATCTGGCGATAGCTGTTGGGATCCATGAAATTCGAGTGCGGGTCCAGGGTCTGCAGCATGCCGCTGATGGCGCTGTAAACCAGTCGGTCGGACTCGGCGTCGCCAACGTAGTTGTTCTCGATCGCCTGGAGAGCGTCCGCGAGGACGCGATATTGCTGCTCCAACTGATCCTGGGCCAGTGCGCCGCGGCCGAAAAAGCCGCCGACAAGGGCACAAAGGGCGACAATGAAGACAGACGCGGACAAGGACCGGTACTTACGCATATACAGTAAAATGTACACCCTCGCCTTGACCCCGTCCAGATCGGATTTCTATAATTGTATGAACCACTTGCGGGAATTTTCCGGGAGTTAACCAATGTTGCCGTCCCTCGGCTTTCCAGAGCTCATGATCATCATGGTCATTGCGCTCATCATCTTCGGGCCGCGGAAACTCCCGGAGCTCGGCCGTTCGCTCGGTAAGAGCATCGGCGAATTCAAAAAAGCCTCGAACGAGCTCAAGAGCACGCTCGAGGAAGAAATCCGGATGGAAGAGGTCAAGGAGGAGCGCGCCAAAATCCAGGTCGAACAGGCGTCAGCTCTGTCGGTGAACGACTCCGCACCCAAAGCCACCGACCACGAGATCTATCCGCCGACGGACGTCACACCGGAGGAGCCGACAATCAGCCGCACCCCCGGCACCGGCACCTCGGCCTAAGAATCTCTATGGCCTTAGTGCCGTTCCCCAACAAGGCGACGAAGCTGGCTGACGACGAGCCTGATTGGGACGACCACGAACCCGGACAGGACACGGGCGGCAAGATGTCCTTTCTGGACCATCTTGACGAGCTACGCCGCCGAATCATCTATTCGGTCGTCGGCGTCGCGGTCGGATTCGGTATCGCGTTCTTCTGGCTCAACGACATCTTTACGTTCGTCTTCAAGCCGATGCAGGCGGTGCTGCCGGCTGGACAGCACCTGATCTACACGGAGCCGGGCGAGCAGTTCTTTCTGATGTTCAAGATCGGGCTGATGGCGGGTCTGATCATCGCCTCACCGATCGTGCTATCGCAGGTCTGGCTGTTCATCGCGCCGGGTCTGTACTCCCACGAAAAGAAGCTCGCGATTCCGTTCGTGCTGATGGGAACGACCCTGTTCGTCGGCGGCGCGGCGTTTTCGCATTACAAGCTGTTCCCGGTCATCTGGCAGTTCTTCGCGACGTCGTCGGTGGACTTCGTCACGTTCATGCCACGCATCGAGCCCGCGTTTTCCTGGTATCTGCGGCTGATGCTCGGCACCGGGCTCACGTTTCAGCTGCCCACCGTGGTGTTGTTCCTGGCGAAGATGGGGCTAATCACGCCGCGATTCATGATTCGCAATTTCAAGTACGCGGTCATCATCATCGCCATTGTCGCGGCCGTGATCTCGCCCGATCCCGGCGGCGTCGGCATGGCGATGATGGGTGGGCCGGTCATCATCCTCTACATCCTCAGCATCGGCCTCGCGTGGCTGTTCGGAAAGAAGCGCAAGAAGGACGACGACGTAGAAACCGCCTGATGGACGATGAATTCGCGGTGCAATGCCCGTATTGCGGCGAGGAGGCGAACATCTACATCGAGCCCGACGTTCAGGGCACGCTCGTTCAGGATTGCGAAGTCTGCTGTAACCCGTGGCGTGTGGACGTGTGGTGGGAGGACGGCGAGCGCCACGTCACCGTCACGCGAGGTGACGGCTCGGAATAGCGCTCACTCGACTTTGACCCTTCTCGTCTCGATCGTCTTTCCGTCGACAATCACATCAATCGAGTAGTCACCGACAGGAAAACCGTCCGCGGCCTCGAACCGGAAGTCGGTTGCCGCCTGGTCGTTGTACGAGACTTTCTTCGTCAGCGTCTGGAGCACCTGGCCGCCCAGGCTCCACTTCACCGTGATTGTGCCCTTACCGCGGCCATTGCTCAGGACGGACACGTACATCGTGTCGTTGGGATGGAACGATGCGGCGTGCGCACCGATGCTGTGATCGCTGTTGAGCGATTTGCCGGTCTGGATGCCCACGACGTTCAGCGGCTCGGATGGGCCGCAGGCACCTGCGAAAAGCGCGAATAGAACGACACACCCAAGCCACGGACGCGGATCCGTTATCGACATCTCAGTAGGACTTCGCAAACCAGGCATTCGCGGTCGCCGGGCGACCACACTTCAGGCATGACTTTCCGTCGGCCCCTGGGCTCGTGAACGGGATGTTCCGGATCGTGGCCTGCGTTTCAGCCTTGATCGCCGCCTCGCATTCCACCGATCCGCACCAGGGCGAGATGACGAAGCCGGGCCGTCCATCCATGATCTGCTTGAACTCGTCGTAGGACGTCGTCTCGCTCGTGTGCTCGGTGCGGAACTGGATGGCGCGGTCGAAGAGCGCCTGCTGAATCGTCACCAGCAACTGCTCGATGTGCCCAGTCAGTCCGTCCATTGGTACGAACGACTTCTCGCGTGTGTCGCGTCGGGCCAGCACCACCTGCGACTTCTCGAGGTCCTTCGGACCGATCTCGAGCCGCAGCGGCACCCCGCGCATCTCCCACTCGTTGAATTTCCAGCCGGGCGTCTGCGAATCACGGTCGTCGAGCATGACGCGGACGCCGTGTGCGACGAGATCGTCGCGGATCGCCTGCGCCTTTGGCAGCACCGTCTCGCGCCAGTTGCCGCGCGGGATCGGGACGATGACGACCTGGTAGGGCGCAACGCGGGGCGGCAGGATCAGGCCGCCCTCGTCGCCGTGCGTCATGATCACGCCGCCGATCATGCGTGTCGACACGCCCCACGACGTCGTCCACGCGTACTGAAGCGACTTGTCCCGCGCCTGGAAACGAATCTCGTAGCTCTTCGAGAAATTCTGCCCGAGGTTGTGCGACGTGCCGGCCTGCAGTGCGCGGCCGTCGCGCATCAGTGCCTCGATCGAGTAGGTACGGTCGGCGCCGGCGAACTTCTCGCTGTCGGTCTTCTGGCCGTCGATGACCGGCATCGCCAGCTCGTTTTCGGCGAAGTCCTTGTAGACGCCGAGCATCTTGCGCGTTTCCTCCTCGGCCTCTGCCGCGGTCTCATGTGCAGTGTGCCCCTCCTGCCAGAGGAACTCTGTGGTGCGCAGGAACAGCCTCGTCACCTTCTCCCAGCGAACGACGTTCGCCCATTGATTGATGAGAATCGGCAGATCGCGCCACGACTGGATCCATTTCGCGTACATCGTGCCGATGATCGTCTCCGACGTCGGGCGGATCACCAGACGCTCTTCGAGCGGCTCGTTCCCTCCCTGGGTGACCCACGCCACCTGAGGCGCGAAACCCTCGACGTGCTCGGCCTCTTTCATCAGCAGGCTCTCGGGGATCAGGAGAGGAAAGTACGCGTTGACGTGACCGGTTGCCTTGAAGCGGCGGTCGAGCGCCTGCTGCATCAGCTCCCAGATCGCATAACCGTACGGACGGATGACCATGCACCCTTTGACCGGTGAATAGTCGGCCAGCTCGGCGCGGCGCACGACATCGATGTACCAGCGGCCGAAGTCCTGGGATTGAGGAGTGATGGATTCCGGATAGTCCGGAATGTCTTGTTCGTTAGCCATGGAGAGTCGGGAATCGGGCGTTATGACGTGCGCAGCACGTCTGCAAAGTGCTTCCTGAAGTGTATATCGTCGCGATTCGGGAAATCGGATCGGTAATGGCCGCCACGTGTTTCTTCGCGGCGCAGGGCGGCTCGCGCGATCAGAAAACCGACCGTCGCCAGGCTTGCCAGGCGGCGGCAGTCGCGGTCTGCGGGCACGGCTGCGCGACGTGACGCGGCAGCGGCGCGCCACGCCGCGAGTTGCGGCACGGCCGCTCGAAGTCCCTCAGCCGTGCGCACGAGGCCGACCTGCTGCCACATCAGATCCCGCATCGTCAACGGTTCCGGCAATGATGGCGTCGACGCTGCCTCGTCGTCGATCGGTGCGGCCAGCGTTGCGGCGAGCGCGGATGCAGCGGAGCCGGATCCGCGCATCGCGTCTGCTGCACGTGCGCCAAAGACGAGCCCTTCGAGCAACGAGTTGCTCGCAAGGCGATTCGCGCCGTGCACCCCGGTGCAGGCCACCTCGCCTGCGGCAAACAGCCCGGACACCGACGTGCGGCCGTGCAGGTCGGTCTCAACACCGCCCATCACGTAATGTGCCGCCGGGCTGACCGGTACCCGATCGGTCGCGAGATCGAATCCTGCTTCGCGGCATGCGCGCGCAATGGTTGGAAAACGATGGCTCACGTAATCCGGAGCCAGATGCGCCATCGTGAGATAGACAGGCGCACCTGTGCGAGCCACCTCCTTGACGATGGCGCGCGCCACAAGATCGCGGGACGCCAGGTCGCCTGCAGGCTCGTACCGCGTCATGAAGGGCTCGCCGGCGCCGTTGATCAGCCGTGCGCCTTCCCCGCGCAGCGCCTCGGACAGCAGGAACCGCGGGGCACCTTCCGCGCTGAGGGCGGTCGGATGGAACTGGACGAATTCGAGATCCGCCACGCGCGCGCCAGCATCAAACGCCATCGCGATGCCGTCGCCAGTGGCGATGGCCGGATTCGTCGTCTCGCGGAATACTTGACCGGCGCCGCCGGTCGCCATCAGAGTCCGCGGCGCGTTGATCTGCTGCAGCGCGCCATCGCGTCCAACGAACGTGGCCCCCACACACTCACCGGTGCGAGTCGTGACCAGCGACATCACCAGCGCATCGTCGTAGACCGTCACCCGTGGATGTGCGGCAACCTTCTGCCACAGCACCCGCCCGATCTCGCGACCAGTCGCATCGCGCGCATGCAGGACGCGTCGAACGGAGTGCGCGGCCTCCCGTCCGAGCGCAGGCTGCCCGCTGCCGTCGCGATCGAACTCAGCACCCCAGTCGATCAGCTCACGAACGTACCGGGGCCCCTCCTCCGTGAGCGCACGCACGGCCTCGGGCACACACAGGCCGTCGCCTGCGGCGATCGTATCGCTCGCGTGCAGCTCGGGAGAGTCGTCGGGACCGAAGGCGGCAGCAATGCCGCCCTGCGCATACCCCGTGTTGCTCTCTCGCGGATCGGCCTTGGTGAGGATGACGACACGGCCGGCATCGGCAAGGGAGATCGCTGCGCGCAGACCGGCGATGCCGCTGCCGATCACCAGGAAGTCACCGCCAATGGGCACGGTGCTATCCTATCAATGCCGCACTGAGCAACCGGGGCAATCTCCGGCGACTCTGTCGATAGACGCTCTCCCGTGACCAGTTCCCCTGCGCAGCCTGTCCGCGTCGACGTCCAGACCGGCGATCGCACATCAGCGATCTGGCTCGGGGAGGGATTGACGGCGCGCCTCCCCGAACTGCTCGACGCGCACCAGGTGGGCACGCGCCGATTCGTGGTCTCGAGCCCGGTGATCTGGCGTTTGCACGGAGCGGCCATTCAGCATGCCCTCGGCGACGTCGAAGCGATCCTGATTCCGGACGGCGAACGCTACAAGAATCTGGCGTCCGTATCGCGGATCTACGAGGCGCTGATTCGCGCCGCCGCGGACCGCGGAAGCGCCCTCATCGCGGTTGGCGGTGGCGTGATCGGCGACACGGCCGGGTTCGCGGCGGCCACCTACTTGCGCGGTATCACCCTCGTACATGTCCCGACAACGCTGCTCGCGCAGGTGGACAGCTCAATCGGCGGCAAGGTCGGCGTTAATCACACGCTCGGCAAGAACCTGATCGGCGCCTTTCATCAACCGGCGCTCGTCGTCATCGACCCGCTGCTCCTCAGCACACTGCCCCGCCGTGAGTTCCGGTCGGGTCTGTACGAGGTCGTCAAATACGGCATGATCGCGAGGCGTGCGCTGTTCGAGCGGGTCGCACACGAAACGAAGGCGATCTTCGCCCGAGACCCCGCCGTCCTCGGCCCCGCCATCGTCGAATCGTGCCGGATCAAGGCGGAGGTGGTATCGAAGGACGAGCGCGAAGGTGGCCTGCGACGTATCCTGAATTTCGGCCACACCGTCGGTCACGCGCTGGAAGCCGTCACGAAATACCGGCGCTTTCGCCACGGTGAAGCGATTGCGTACGGCATGCTGGCCGCCGCCGACCTCGCCGTCGCGCGCGGAGCGCTTGCGGATCGCGAGCGCCAGGCGCTGGCGCACCTGATCACGCTGCTGGGGCCGCTTCCGCCGATCGGCGACCTCTCGATCGCGGAAGTGCTCGAATCCGTTCGACGCGACAAGAAGGTCGTGCATGGGAAGCTGCACTTCGTCATCGCGATCGAGATCGGGGCGACGATGACCGTCGACGATGTGACCGAAGCGGAGCTCCGCGAGGTGCTCGTGCGAATCGGGTTGAAGCACTAGACGGGCCGGCCAAGGCCGGACCCACGTCCTAGCCGTCCTCCGAGACTCCGTATTCCTTCAATTTCTGCAGCATCGTCTTGTAGCTGATTTGCAGCGCTTCGGCCGCGCGCTGCTTGTTTCCGGCGGCTTCGCTGAGCGCTCGATCCAGTTTCCGCCGTTCGACCTCGCTGGTCACGCGCCGGAGCGCTTCGGTCATCGTGCCCGACAGATCGATCTCTTCCCAGGGCGACGCTGCAGGAGTGGCGGTCACCGGTTGGCGGAAGGACAAGTTCAGGTGGCGCGGCTGGATGGTGTCGCCGTCACAGAGAATCACCGCGCGTTCGATGCAGTTCTGCAGTTCACGCACGTTCCCCGGCCACGAATAGGTGTTGAGCTCGTCGAGTGCCGAGGCCGAGAGCGTCAGCGGCTTCTTGTTCAAGTCACGGCAGAAGCGATCGACGAAGTGCCGCGCCAGGATCACCACGTCCTGCGTGCGTTCACGCAGCGGCGGAATCTGGATAGGAAATACGGAGAGTCGGAAAAACAGGTCTTCACGAAACTGACGCTCAGCCACGCGCTGCTTCAGGTTCCGGTTGGTGGCGGCCACAACGCGGACATCGACGAGGAGCGACTGAGTACCACCGACGCGCTCGAACCGCTTCTCTTCCAGGGCCCGCAGGATCTTCGCCTGCAGGGCCAGTGGCAGATCGCCGATTTCGTCGAGAAAGAGCGTGCCCCGGTGCGCGAGCTCAAAACGGCCGGCCTTGCGCGCCACAGCGCCCGTAAACGCGCCCTTCTCGTGGCCAAACAACTCCGTCTCGAGCAGCGTGTCCGGGATCGCAGCGCAATTGATCGCAACAAACGGCGCATCGGCGCGCGGACTGAGCGCGTGCAGACCGCGAGCGAACAACTCCTTGCCAGTCCCGCTCTCCCCTTCGAGGAGAACGGTCGCGTCGGTAGCCGCCGCTCGATGAAGCTGCTGCAGTACGTGGCGCAGCTTGCCGTCTTCGCCGATAATGCGCGGCGCGCCGCGCCGCTCGGCCATCTCCTCCTTGAGGAGAATGTACTCGGCCATCATCCTGCGCTGGGCGATGGCCCGCTCCACCATCAGCAGCAAGTGGTCGGGATCGACGGGCTTTGCGAGAAAATCCGTCGCGCCTTCGCGCATTGCGGTCACGGCATCTTGAATGCTGCCGTACGCCGTCATCACGACGACTGGAAGCTCGGGGTCCATCTCCTTCGCAGCCCGCAGAACGCCGAAGCCGTCGCCTGTAGGCAGTTTGAGATCGGTGAGCACGACTGCCGGACGCGACTGACGGAGTTGGTGAATCGCCTCAGTCTCGTCTCGCGCTTCGAGGACGACGTGGCCTTGCGCCTCGAGCGCATGGCGAAGCATGGCGCGCAGCGAATCCTTGTCTTCGACAAGGAGGACGGGAAACGACGCTATCGAGGGCACCAGACCTGTTTCATGTCCTTCGATTGTCTCATCATCACCGAATCTCCCGCCACGAGATCACCCGGACAATCCCACCGTCGCGGTGCGCGACCACCTCAATCCTGCGGCGAGCAGAGTACGCGGCAAACCCGGCCGCCCGCAGGAGCACAACGTCATGCCCGGGCGCATTGACGTCGCCGTCATCTGTCAGCGGGTCCGCGTCGGTCTCGAGAGGGTCATCGCCAATCCACACGACGACGTAAACGTGCGGGGCGTCGCCAGCAGGGGTCAGATCGCGTAGCCAGCCAGAGCCGTAAATCTGCCAACGAGCATTGTTGACGCCCCATGGCCGGTCAGCCGTGACAGCGTCCATCTGCGCGGCAGTGCAGCCAGGCTGACCGCATCGCTCGATATCGGTGGCCGTCGCCAAATCCAGCTCCGCGCCATCGGGCAAACGGCGCACGCCAGCCGCACCATCGCTGAAGCTTGAAGCTGCAGTGCCCTGCAAGATCGCGTTCAAATCCGGTGTAGCGGCCAGGTCCGGCAGCACGCGAACAATTGCTGCTTCAGCGCCGCTCGACGCCGCCGCACTTTCGCGAAAAGTCGCCGAAATGGTCGCTTCACTACTGACGACCGCGACAAGAGCCCCGCCGAGCGCGAGGAAGAGCATCGCGCAGAGCAGCACGAGGACGAGTGCCATCCCGCGATCATCGCGCCACATGAGTGTTCCTGGGCATGACGTCGAGCGTGACGTCCTCGTCTGGAACGGATCGCCACGGATCGCCGGCGGATCCGCCGTTTGCGAACCAGACGCCAGGCAAGCCGCGGAACGGGCGGGCCGCCTGGAGTCTCAGGTGCACGCGAACACGCCGGACGCGCAGCAGATCGGCGTCGAACCTGAAAGCATGTGCGGCGTCCGGGCACCAGGGACCGTCGACCAGCAGGGCCTGCCCAATCGGGACCTCACCAGCGCCGAGGTTCTGCAACCGTGGCACGTAGCGTCCGGTGTCGTTGGCGATCGTGCAATTCTCGCCCGCTCCCCATACATCCGCGGGATCGTCGATCGCGGGCGGCGGCGGGAGCGGGCCGTAGGTCACCCGCACGTCACCGTTGGCGTTGAGCGACGTCACCGGCGGATCGCCGCTGCCGAAATACTCGAACTGAATAGCAATCACGTCTTCCACGGCAGGCTGATCGGACAGGTGACCGTCGTATTGCATCAACTGCCAGATTCCCTCAACGTCCTGTTTCAAGTGATAGGTATGGGACTCGGAGGGGACGACGGCTCCGCGCGCTACGGCTTCGATCGAGTCGGTTACGGTGGATGCGACGTTGTCCCTGTAGAAGACGCCTCGAAAGATGTCGCTATTAACGTCGCCGATGCGATACGGCAGAACCAGCGACGCGCGCCTGAGATCAGCGGACAACAGCTCGACGACGACGCGCGTACGCTGGGTGAGGCTGGCCACTTCCGGGTGCGCAGCGAAGCTGCGCTGAAGAGGAACGACGGCCGCGAGCGCGGCGCCGGTCACGAGCGTGGTGATGCAAGCCGCGACGAGCAATTCGGCGAGCGTCATGGCGTCGGAATCCACCCACCGGTGATTCGGACTTCGCGCCCTGTGATTCCCCGAGGAGCCAGCGTTACGCCTACGGTAAGAATGCGGGCGTCCGGGGACAAGGCTGCGACGGACCAGCGACGTTCGAACAGACGCGAGACGGCGCCCTGCGGCGGCTGCCCGCGCGCGTCGACCGTGTCCCCGCCGGCAACCGGAGCGGCCGACGAGCGCAGTTCCTCGAGCTTGGAAACAGCCAGCATCGTCGCTTCCGTACGACTTCGCGCGTCCATCAGCATGGTGACTGCGGCCGTCGAAAGATGGCCTACGGAAAGCAGAGCCGTCGCCAGCAGGGCGCAGGCGATCAGCGTTTCGATGAGAGAGAAACCTTCGTCTCGTGTCGAATCGCGCATGTCACGCGACGAGAGCAAAAGCGTGGCCCTGAGTGGGCTCGCTCGTCAGCCCAGGTTCCCCTCGAGAAATCGAGGCAAGCGCTCGAGACCGATTGCGCTCGCAGCGAAATCTGCAACGTTTGAGGCGGGCGAATTCCGCAGAAACTGCGTACAAGAAAAAGGCCGACCTGCATGGTCGGCCTCATCCAAAGTCGCCGCGTTTCCGCGTTGGGACTCTGTCAGCGCAGCCAGCCCGGCGGGACGCCCGCCCTCCGTGCCTCTTCCTGCATGTCGGCAATCGCCTTGGTCTGCTGGACAATCTCGTCCTTTACCCGCTGGAGTTCCGTGAGCGCCTTCTGACGATCACGGGCAATGGCGTCGCGCTGTGCCGCGTCGTCGCGCGCTGTGAAATCGGCGCTGAGAGCATTGATGCGGCTCTGCAGGGCCTCGGCAAACGCCTGCGAGCGCTGCAGCGCATCCCGGGCACCCTGCATCTTCATCCGCCACGACGCTTCCTGGGCCTTGCGATCACCTTCTGGTTTAGGTTTCTTGTCTGCGGCCCCGTCGATTCCTTTGTCTGAGGTCGATGCGGGTGCCGGTGCAGCCGGAACCGATGGCGCCGGAACCGAGCGAATCGTGTCGTTGGTGAGGACCTTGCCAGGCGTCTTGACTGCCTTGCGGCGCGCCTCTTCCTTCTTCGCCATTTCTCCGAGCGACTGCGCGGCCGCCGGCGCCGCAATCGCCACGGTCAGCCCGATGGCGGAAAGCAGCCGCACGAGAGAGACGACGTGTCGATCTGTCATTGTTTTGATTTTAGCTCTTCGATCCGCTTTCCCTACTTGTCGGCCGTCGGGCCGGAATCCTTCACTTTTGCGGAACCGTCGGGTGGGTCAGAACCACCGCTTCAGTAGCTGCTCCAGGTGAACTGATGCAGGATGGGATTCCCCTGCGTGATCGCGTATTTGAGCAGGTTGCGATCGTAGTGAATCGCGGCGTTGCCACCCCCGGAGACGGTGGCAGTAATGATGGCGCCATAGAAGTCGCCGGTGCCATTGAGTTCAGCCGCTGCATTCGGAGCCAGTACGAGCGCTGCTGTTGCGGAGTTTCCTGTCAACTTCACCGTCCCGGTACCTCCGTAAACGAACTGCAAGTTCGTCGAGTTGTAGCTCGGGTTCGAGACGGCTCCGCCGCTGAGATCGATTGGAACGCTCTCACCTACACCAGCCACCTGGAAGATGACAGGGCCGCTGTCGACGACAATCGTCGAGCCGCCGGCCAAACTGAGGCTATTCACTACATAGGTGCCTGCACTCAAATGCATCGTCGCGCCGCCAGTCACCTGGACGTTACCGAGCGTAACGACCGTTGAGGCGGTCGGCGGCGTAATCGTGACACCCACGCCAGCGTTCGGCGTGCAATAGGGCACGCCGGCAGGACATCCGGCGGCCTTCTGGATTGCGTCGGTCGTCGTCGGGGGCAGGGGGTTCGGCGGCGGCGGCGTCGAGAAACTGACAGGCTGCGAGAGTGGTGTGATTCCGCCAGTGATATTTGCGGTGGTGGAGGTCGCGGTCACAGTGCCGCCGCCACACGCGCCGACGCCTGTACGCGGAGTGGACAGTGAACCGTTAATGAGACCGCCGCCGTTGAAGTTGCCGTTCGTGCCGATATTGCCATCCGAGGGCGACGGCGTCATCCAGTTGTTCGCGACGGTCGAATCGTAGCTGTCGGTGAATGCTCCACCAACGAAGGTAATCGAATTGCACTGATCGTTGGTGGCGAACGCCGCGTAACTGTACACCGGCTTGTCGGTGGTCTCCAGCACCGCGCTGACCTGAACCGTTGCGGCGCCCGCGCCATCGATCGACCCGGCCCCCGTGATTCGCCACATCTGGATCGTGAACGGAGCGCCGGTAATGCCGTCCGTCATGACTTTCATTGTCAGCAGCGTGGCGCTGGCGACGTACGCGGTGCGTCCGGAGCCGGCCGTGAGCGTTCCAGCCGAATTTCCCGCAAACGCGTTCTGTGTCGCCGGAATCGGATAGTTGGACGGGACTGCCGGATCGCTGGACAGCACCACAGGGGCGTTATTCCAGCGGACAGGTGACTGCGTGGTGTCGTACGCGGCGACGGGATCTGCGCCAGCGGCGGATGGCGCCACGTAGGTGTTCAGCAGATAGTTTGTCGCCGCGGAGACGCCCGATTCGGCCGCGTACCGCGACTGCGTCGACGTCTGATAGTTCATGCTCGAGAGCGTCTCATTGCGCGACACAAACGTCAGCGACGCGCCGACCAGCGACATCGCCATGACCATGAACATGACGAGCACGAGCGCGATACCGCGCTCGCCTGATCGGTCCAGATTCTGATCCCGTTGCATCCGTTGCTCCTCGAGAATCGTCATGGCAGCAGCGCCGCCACGCTTGCGGGCATCGGCTGCACCCGGTTGGAGTTGCCGAGGCCGGCCATCTGCCAGACGTTGAACACATTCCGCGGCGACACGTTGAGCAGGGCCTTACTCTCGGTCTGGAAGTCCCGCGTATTCGCGTCTCGGTTCTGTGTGCGAACGGTCAGCGTAATCGCCACGTCAATGACGTACGTCACGCCTCCGGCCGACTGCGTCTGATACGTGAAGCACGGCGTGCCGCCTGGGTTGGCGAGGATGTTGTCGATCAGCACCATGTCGACGGTGTAAGCCTGTTTCGCACCCGCATTGAACGGCATCGAGTTTCGATACAGGCGCCCGCTGGCGATGTCACACCAATACTCGACGTAGACCATGCGGCCGTTGCCGTCGATGTCGCCGAAGATTTTCAGTTTCGTCGCCGTCGAGCCGTTGCCCCCCGCCGGGACCACGCCCGCCGCAAAGCCACCAGTCACCGAGATCGGAACGCCCGCGGCGTGCGCACTATCCATCGCCGTCGTCGTCAGGACGTTGGCGGCGATCGCGGTGACCGTCACGGTCTCCGAGTTCGCGCCCGTATCGAGCAAGAGCCGCTCGCCCACGAACATGTCGGTGGCCGAACTCACCGTTGCCAGCGTTGCGCCGACAACCGTCGGGGCGGTGAGCGTGACGGCTGCCGGCAGCGCGATCCGGCCGGCCTGCCCCACCTCCTGCGACAGCAACTGCGTCGCATTGCGGACGCCGGAATGCATGTCGGTGCGGTTCATGATGGTGTTGTGCAGGGCCGACATGTCCATGACGCCCTTGAGAACCGTGCCGCTCACAATCGTCAGCACGAGAAGCGCGACCATCAATTCGATGAGCGTGAACCCCTCGTTACCAGACGCCGCACGCCGCTGCAGTGAATGTAGAGTCATGATCAGAACGGGGATGTCTTCAGCAGGCTGACCGTCGATTGCGGCAGCAGACCGGGGCCTCCGAACGCCAGCGCGTTCACGCGCGCGACCACCGTGATCTGCTTCAGGTTTGGCCGTACCTGCGTGATCTGCCACGCGCGCATGTAGTACCAGCCCGCAGGCGGGCCGCCGCCTGCGGCCAGCACATTACCGTTGACGTCAAGATAGTCGGCATAGAGGGCTGAAGGGGCCGCGGTATTGATGCTGCCACCAATCGCCAGGCCGCTTCCGCCCGTATTCGGCGCTGGAAACACACGCGTATCGGTGCTCGCGTCGCCGTAGGCGAGCGCCACGAGCTGCTCGATCTTGTCCTGCGCGTACTCTGCCGTCCTGGCGCTCAAATGGCCCTGGTTCTCCGACATCTTCGCGGCGAGGATGCCGAGTGGCAGCACGCCGGCCGCCACCACGGCAAGAATGCAGAGCGCAACCATCGTTTCAAGCAGGGTGAAGCCGCGCTGATCGCTTGTCACTGTCGTACCCAGACATTGTCGCGGGCCGGCGACCACCACGACTTGATGAGAGGCGTCATCGTGACGGTGGTGCCGTACACCGCCGATCCGTCCGTGACGTAGAGGCCGCTATTGCCCGTCACCACGCCTGCCGGCGGCAGCGCATTGGTCACAGGCATGCCACGTGAGTTGAACGTGATGCATGCCGTATTCGCGACGTTGGCGCCCGCGTCGTTCGTGCAGACGGGCGACTGGCCGATGGCGGCCTGGGTGTTCGGCGGCGGCTGCGTGATGCCGGTGAAGCCGAACGTCACACCATCGGCGAGCGCCTGTACGCCGCTGTCGTCCACCCACTGGTTCGTGGTCTTGTTCCAGACCTGCAGCCGGAACGTCCGCGCGCCCAGGTCCGCGTAGACCCGTGCCCGTGAGAATTGCGCCGCGGCCCGCATCTTGGCGAGCCCGACCAGGTTGTTGATCGCCTGCGCGCTTCCCTTCAGCTTGTAGCCGCTCATCATGCTCGTCGTCGATGGCAGCGCGATCGCCGAGACGAGGCAGATGATCGCGACGACGACGAGAGTGTCGATCAGCGTGAAGCCGGCGTCGCTGGTGGAGCGTAATGCCGACGGTCGTGCGATGAGAGCCTGTCTTGCCACGGCTCTCACTTGAGCAACGGCTCTGCCACTGCCTGAGACGGCTCACCGAATGGATATAAGTTGCTTTTCTAGTGTTACTTAGACGGCGTGATCAGCATTGCAATCGACCTTACTGAAATTCTGACAACGGCGTTTTTGTTACTCAGAGTAACAGCCGTGGAATCAGCCTTCGGCGGTTGGAATGGAAATCTGTATGCTGGCCCCGCCACCGCGGGCGTCAGCGACCGTCACGCGGCCGTTGTGCAGGACAACGATCTTCTGAACGATCGCCAGGCCAAGACCGGTGCCCTGTGATCGCGTGGTGAAGAACGGTTGAAAGATCCGCTCGCGCGCGGCGGGCGGGATGCCAGGGCCATTGTCCTCGACCGACATGCGGCAGCTGTGATGGGACGCGTCCACCCATCCACGGATGCGGATGTCCGGCGCGACACCGGCTCCCTCGCAGGCGTCGACGGCGTTCCGCACAAGGTTTCCAAACACCTGCCGCAGCATCACCTCGTCGCCGAGGATGTCGGCGAATGTGCCCTCGACAGTCAAAGACGTCGACGCCGGCAGCTCGTATCGAAGGTCGTCAGCAGCACGTCGAACGATGAGTCCGAGGTCGACGCGCGAGAGTGCGATGTTCTCCGGTCGCGCGAAGCTGAGAAAGTTGGTGACCACTTTTCCGAGGGCGTCGGCTTCCTGCCGGATGCCTTCGACGTATGGCTGGTACTTCGCGGGCATGGCCTCAACGTCAATCAATCGGCTGTAGCCGTGAATCGTCGCCAAACCGTTGCGGAATTCATGTGCGAGGCCCGCTGTCAGTTCGCCCAGCCTTGCCAGCGTCTCTTTCAATCGCAGCTGCTCTTCGAGCTCGACGACGGCCGTCAAGTCCGAGAACAGACAAATGACACCCGGTGCGGTATCGGCGTTGCCGTCGTGCTCGCCAGCGGGCGTGGTCGCCGCTGCCGCGGCGGTCTCGTCCAGATGCGGCAACGGCTTGCCCAGCGGAGAGACGGTCACGCCAAGATGAATGGTGCTGCTGCCCTCGATCTGCACCGATCGTCGAACGATCGGGCGCGCCGTCAGCAGGCACTCTTCAATCAGCCGCACGAGCGGCGTCAGTGCTGCGAGAACCGTGTGATAGTCGAACCCGATCGGATCGCCTTTGACGCCGACCATCGTGCGTCCGGCGCCGTTGAAGATCTCGACGCGACCCGTGCGCTCGACGACCAGCAGCCCGGCGGTCAGGCTTTCGACAATGTCTCCGCTCAACTGCTCGGACGCGGCGGCACGGGCGGTCATCGCCTGTTCCTGCGCCTTCAGTTTTACGACTGCCTCCTGAAGCGCAGCGGCAAGCATCGGGCTCTCGCCGCCGCGTTCGGTCAGCCTGCGGCGCGCGTCGCGCGCGCCTGCGGCGAACCGCAGCAGCGTGAACACGAGCACCGCCGCCAGGCCGGCGACGACGGCCGTCAGCCCGAGAAAGGCGTAGCCCTGCTGAGTCACCGATAGAATCCGAGGTACCAGGTCAGAATGACGTCACCGGCAACGGCGGCCGTCAAGGCGCCGACGGCGAGGAAGGTCCCGAATGGAAGCATCGACTTCATGCCGCCACGGCCCAACGCTATGGCGCCGACGCCGATCAGGGATCCTGCGAACGAGGACAGCACCAAGGTCACGAGCATCAGCTTCCAGCCGAGAAACGCCCCGATCATCGCGAGCATCTTGACATCGCCCATGCCGAGACCCTCGATGCCGCGAAAGCGATACCATGCTTCGGCGATCGCAAACAGGAGACCGCCTCCCGCGACTAACCCAATCAGCGATGCCTTCCACCCGGGCGGCAGCACGAGGCTCAGTGCGAACCCGATGACGATGCCCGGAACGGTGATGACGTTCGGCAACAGATAGTGCTGAAGATCAATCATGAAGAGCACGATCATGGCGCACGTAAACGCCAGCCTCACTGCGAGGAGCGGTGTCCACCCGTAGATAAAGTACCCCGCGATGAACAGCGCAGCAGTGATCGCCTCCACGATCGGATACATCACCGAGATGCGCTCGCCGCATGTGCGGCACCGTCCGCGTAGCACCAGCCAGCTCACGACCGGGATGTTTTCGTACCACGCGAGCGACCGATCGCACGTCGTGCAGCGCGACGCCGGCCAGTTGACAGACTGCCCGCGCGGCAGGCGGTAGATGCAGACGTTCAGGAAGCTCCCCACAACCAGTCCGAGAACGCCGAGCAGGAGCGTCAGCTGAGGCGTCACGCCGGTTTCTCTGTGGGCAGTGGCCAGAGGGGTGAATCGTCGGCCAGCGTGACGTCACCCCACCAGGGGTTCAAGACGTACTCGTGCCCGTCTGGATCAAGCGGCGCACGACGCAGGAGGCCCGCACGCACCATGTCGTCCCACCGCGGCGGCGGATTTCCGAATCGGCGCTCGTATTCCGCCGTCAGCTGTTCGAGCACAGCAATCGAGTCGATCGCATCCAGCTGCTTCAGCCGGCGTGCGGCGTCGGCGCGCAGCCAGCTGGCGTCGGACTTGAGGAGCTGCTGATAGAGCACGCGCGACGATCGTGTGTCGCGACCGGCGGCGAGCGTATTGGCTGCCAGCGGGCGAAGCCAGACGTCGGCGCGCTCGCCGTCCTTCTTCGCGCCCGGTGTCTCTGCTGCGCGCAGGAACCACTCAGCCGCGTCCTTGTAATCACCATCACGGTAGTGGACAAAGCCGACGTCGTACGGGTACTGCCACCGGTCAGGCCGCGCCGCGATGCCTTTCTCCAGGAGGCGAATTGCCAGGTCAGATCGTCCTGGCCCGCCGGGCTTCTTCTCGGACAGAAAGAAGGCGCCGAACTCATACGCAATGTTGAAATTCGGATCGAGCGCGGTCGTGAGATCGAGCAACGGGTACAGCAGCGCGTACGACTTGCTGGCAGCGTCCGAAAGCCGAGTACCACCGTAGTACTGAATCGCCCGGATCCAGTACAAATCTGCGACCAGCGCATCGTACGAGAGTGCCAGCCGCGTCAGCACCGCCGGCGAGCTGACATACAGGACCTGCTGCGTCGCTTCCGCCTGCGTAAACCGCTGCTCGCGTACCATCTGCAGCCTGACGACACCCATCGTCAGCACCGCGATGGTGAGAAACCCGGCTCCGAGTTTCGTGACGCCGTTCACGCTACTTGAAATCCCTTCGCGCGAAAATCATGACCGATGCCGTCAGCAGCAGTGCGATGTAGATCAACGCGTATCCGGCGGTCAGCGACAGATACCCAGGCTGAATCGGTAACGCGTGCACCACCTCGGTCTTGATATCGAACGCAGCGAAGTTCGGGAGCAGGTAGTACAGCGCGCGGCCGATCAATCCGGCCGCCGGCGATTTGACGACCTGCTCAAAGTTCTTCAGGTCGGCGCCAAACTGCCCGGCCACATAGAGGCCGAACGTCAGGCCGGCCGACAACAGCGCGCTCGACGAGAATGTGGACCAGAACAGCGCGAGCGCGGTGACCAGCGCCAGCTCGAGACCGATCATCATGACGGCCAGCAGCAGCCGGGGGTCCGTCGGGGGGGCTGACGCGGCTTTCAGCGCCGCCTCCGAGAGCGTGCTCCCGATATAGGCCAGCACCAGGTAGTACGCGAGCGCCATCACCGCCAAGTTGACGAACAGCGTGCCGACCAGACCAATGTATTTGCCAAGCAGCAGTTCGTGGCGACGAACTGGCTTGGCCAGAACCGCGTAGATGCTGCGACGATCGATCTCCCGCGCGATCAACCCGATGCCGATGAAGACGGCGATAAAGAGTCCCATCAGCGACATCGCCGCCAGCCCCAGGTCCTTGATGATCTTCAGATCCTCGCCAGCCGTCAGCTGACCAATGAGATAGGACACCGCCATCAGGATCACGGCGAAGGCCACGATGCTGTACAGGACCTTGTCGCGAACCGAATCCCTGAATACATGCAGGGCCACGAGCCCGATCGTGCGCATCAGTCGAACGATCGGCGAGGCCCCTGCTGCACGTGGGCCATAAAAAAGTCCTCGAGCGTGTCGCGAACCGGATTGATCGCCACCAGCTCCGCACCGACAGACTTCGCCAGGGCGATGGCCTCCTCCGATGAGGCCGTCGATGGGAGCACGACGTGATATCGGCTGTCACCGATGGCTGTCGCTGCGGCGCCGCGTGCGGCCAGCGCCGCAGCCGCGTCGGCGGTGACTCCCGCCAGCACCAGGTCCCATCCGCGGATACGGAACGGCACCATCTCGGCAAGCGAGCCCGAGGCCGCCAGCTTCCCACCGGCCACGATGCCGACGCGGTTACACAATGTTTCCGCGTCGCCAAGGATGTGCGAGCTGAAAAATACAGTGGCGCCACGATCTCGCAGACGCAGGATGATGTCGCGCACGTCGCGGCGGCCAATCGGATCCAGGCCCGACATCGGTTCATCCAGGAAGACGACGTCGGGATCGTTAATCAGCGCCTGAGCGAGACCAACGCGCTGAATCATCCCTTTCGAGTACTTCCGGAGTTGCAGACGACGCTCGGCGCCGAGACCGACTTCGTCGAGCAGCGTGGACACCCGACGGCGGCGTTCCTCACCCCGGTATCCAAAAAGCGCCGCGAAATAGCCGAGCAACTCCTCCGCTGACACGTTGTCGTAGAACGTGGGGTTCTCAGGCAGATACCCGATGTGCCGACGCATTGCGACATCGCCAACGGGCCGATCGAGAATAAACGCGCGTCCCGCCGTCGGAAATATGAGCTGCATCAGCAGCTTCAGCGTTGTCGTCTTGCCGGCGCCGTTCGGTCCGAGAAAACCAAACACTTCGCCGGCGGCGACCTCGAGGTTCAGATTGTCGAGCGCGACGTAGGGACGACTCCGCCAGAAGCCGACGGAATAGTGCTTCGTCAGGCCCTCTGTGCGGATGGCGTGCATCTTATGAGGCGGCGCCCGTCTTCTTCAGGAAGTACTGAATCGTGGCGTCGAGATACGCCGGGCGTGGATTGACGTCGAATTTGACGCCGTTGATGTAGAACGTCGGCGTCCCCGTGACTCCGAGTTTGTTCGCCAGTTGCACGTCCACACGGACCGCCGGCAGCACCTTCGGGTATTGGGCATCGAAGTCGTCGATCTGCGCCACCTCATGCAACCCGCGCTTCAACTGGTCCTTGGTCATCTCGAACGACTGGTTGGTGAACAGCCACGTTTCCATCTCGGACGCCTTGTTCTTCGTCCGCGCGAGTCGAACGGCCACGGCTGCCTCACAGGCCATCTGATGATTCAGCTGCAGGCCGCACTCGGGCTCGAGCGGGAGATCTTTTGTCTGGAAGACGAAGACGCCTGGATATTCCTTCTCGTACTTCTCAATGATGCCGCGGTACATCGCCCACGTCTGACGGCAGGACGGGCACTGATAGTCATTGAACTTGGTCAGCAGCACCTTCGTGGAGCCGCTTGGCAGCAGGGCGGCTTCCGAGACGGGCGCCTTCGACTCGAGATACCTGTCCCATTCGGCGATCTGATCGGGCGCGAGCGTTTCGAGCGGCGGTTCCGGCGCGGCCTCGATGGTCTGGGCAGCCGCGGAGCCGAATTCCTGCGGATGCGGAAACAGCACGAGCAACGCAATGGACGCGGCTACCCACGCGACGGTCATCGTCGTTCCGGACTGGCTCTTCGTCAGCCCGGACAGGTCTTCGCCGAGTCGTGCGGGAATGGCGGTCAGCGATGTGGCGGCAGCCGCGGACACGAGGAAGATTCCGGCCACGCTCACGTACATCGTGATACAGAGGGGACATGCCGCTCCAAGCTTGAAGAACGAGGCATACCCGTAATAGAAGACGACGGCGAGCCCCATCGTCGCGAGCACGAAGATATAGCCGGCAACCCGACCCGCGAGTTCCGAGCTCGTCTGGCGCATTCCCCAGAAGGCCAGCAACAGCACCGCGGCGGACCAGATGGCGCCGCCCGATGCGATCGGGATCCCCTTCACCGTTGCGTAACTGCTCTCGAGGACCTGCTGACAGCTGACCGTCGCACTGATGTCGCAGAAGCTCGAATAGCCCGGGTCAGTCATCAGGCGGTAATGGACGACCAACGCGGTCACCGATACGCCGAGACCGAGCAGGGCAAGACTAATCAACGCATATCGATAGCGACTGAGCATAGGTGCCTTCATTGTAAGACGCGCCAGAGCTTACCGTACGTGCGAAGGGACGCCACGTGGCGTCCCTTCGCTGTCTGTCCGCGACGCGGACAGGCTGTTCGTTCGACCGCTTACTGGATGAAGTCGGTGAGTGCCGCCGGAATCGGGTTGGCGATCGTCGCGGTGTTGCTGAAGTAGATCGTGCCGCGGTGGTCGCTGGCGAACGAGCGCGTGCCCGTCTGGCCACGGCTGACCGGGTCCGCCACAACGTGATACATCGCACGCGAGGCCGCCGCCGCCACGTTGCAGGTATTCGCCGCCGCCAGCACGTCGCGGTTCGCCGCGTCCGCGTTGTTGTTGACGTCGATCACGTAGCCGCTCTTCGCCGTTGCCGCGACATCCGCCTTCTCGAGGTCGGGCGAAATGAAGGGCGCACCGCCGGCAGGCGCCTTCGCCAGGTCCGCGTTGCTCTGCGCGTATCCGCCGCCGCCGCAGCTGGACGCAAACGCCGTCTCGCCGCTGTTGATGGCGCGAACAGAACCGATGGCCGACGCCTCGTTACCCGACTGACGCGCACGCAGCAGGCCGGGAACCGCGATAGCCGCGATGATGCCGATGATCGCCACGACGATCAGCAGCTCGATCAGGGTGAATCCTTCGTTCTTCTGCAGCTTCTTCACTTTGCTCTCCTTGAATCTCGAGCCGGTCGCCCGGCGGAATCTTTCGAATGCTTTCCTCTAAGGCAACCGTAATGCCATGCTCGAGACGGCCCCGTCGATCCCCTCTAACCTGCTGAATGGGGACATGTTGTGGGTTATTCCCCACCCTCGACTCGTCACGATCGGCATGCCACTTTGCGGCACTCTGCCAAAAACCGTCAACGCGCGTTGTCAACAATTGACGATCGGTGACGATCGTTAAGACGTCGATCCAACGAAGACGGCCCTAGGCGTGCCGCGCGCTTCCATGCAGCGACGGGTCACTGAATGAAATCCAGGCCGGCCGGGATTGGATTCGGTATCGACGCGGTGCTGCTGTAGTAAATCGTGCCCCGGCGGTCGCTGCCAAACGACCGCGTGCCGTTCACGCCGCGCCCGAGGGGATCGGCAGCCACGTGATACATCGCCCGCGAGTTCTCCGCCGAGTCGTTGCACGTGTCGGCAGCCATCTGGACGTCGCGATTGTCCGGGTCGGCGTTGTCATTGATATCGACGATGTAGCCGGTCTTTGCGTTCGTCGCCAGATCCGCCTTCTCCAGATCCGGCGAGATGAATGCCGGCGAGCCGGTCGGCGCTTTGGCCAGATCCGCGTTGCTCTGCGCGTACCCTCCACCGCCGCAACTCGACGCGTAGGCGGCCTGCCCGCTGATCACCGCACGCATCGACCCGAGCGCCGACGCTTCATTGCCCGACTGACGGGCGCGGGCGAGCGAGATCACCGCAATCGAGGCGAGGATCCCGATTATCGCCACGGCGATCAGCAGCTCAATCAGCGTGAACCCGCCGTCCGATTTGTCCCGGTTCGCCGGGCTCAGCAACACTTGCGCCACACCTGTACTTGACAGGACTGTCGGTGTAAGACGCTGAATTCTTTAGAGATACCGGGCGCTACAGCGCACCCCTTCATGAATTCTAGGGGAGCACGGGGCGGTGTCAACCTCAGCGGAGATTGAACTTCTTCGCGTAATAGCGGAACGACCGAAAGCTCATCCCCAGGAGCTCAGCGGCCTTTGTCTGAACTCCCCCGGAACGCTCGAGGGCCAGAGCGATGTAGTGGCGGTAGAAATCCTCGCCGCGCGCCTCGAGATCGAACCCCTGGTGCAGCGCCGGGAACTCCGGAAAGCCTGCCGGCAACTCCTCCGACCGCTCGAGGGCAAGCAGGTCGCCGTCGGGCCTGACGTAAGGCGGCAGGCTTTCGGGCAGCAAGGTGGGCGTCTGCTCTACCGCGACCGCGCGCTCAATGGCATTTTCGAGCTCGCGCACATTTCCAGGCCAGCGATACGCCGTGAGCAGCTCGTGCGCCTCTCGCGAGATTCCACGAACGGCCTTCTCCATGTGTCCTGAGAACTTCGCCAGGAAATGGTCGGCCAGCAACGGGATGTCCTCGAGACGATCCCGCAGTGGCGGCAGGTGCACGCCAATGACGTTGACCCGATAGAACAGGTCTTCGCGGAACCGTCCTTCCTCCACAAGGCGGGGCAATTCCTGATTGGTCGCGGCAATGACGCGGACGTCGGCGCGAACTTCGTCCGTGCCACCAAGGCGGCGGAACCGCCGCTCCTGGAGCACACGAAGCAGCTTCACCTGCATCGAGGCGTTCATCTCGCCGATCTCGTCGAGAAAGATCGTCCCTCGCTCGGCCACCTCGAGTAGCCCTTTCTTGTTCTGATCGGCACCGGTAAACGCGCCGCGCATGTGTCCGAACAACTCGGACTCGAGCAGCGTTTCCGGAATGGCTCCGCAATTGAGTGCGACGAACGGCTGTTCGTGACGCATCGAATTGAAGTGGACCGCGCGGGCGACGAGATCCTTCCCGGTGCCAGACTCGCCGGTGATCAGCACGGTGCTGTTCGTCCTGGCGATCGTTTCGATCATCTTGAACACAGCGAGCATCGGCTCGCTGCGCCCGATGATGTTCGAGAACGAATAGCTGGAGTTCAGGGCACGCTTCAGCAGGAGGTTCTCCTGCTTGATTCGCGAGGCCTCGACGTGCTGCCGCACCTTCAGCCGAAGTTCGTCCATGCTGAACGGCTTGGTGAAGTAATCCACGGCGCCGAGGCGCATCGCCTCGACAGCGGTTTCCGTCGATGCGAACGCCGTCATCATGAACGCGATAATGTCGCGATTACTCTGCTTGGCGGCGCGCAGCACGTCCACTCCGCTGATGTCCGCCATGCGGATATCCGACAGCAGCAGATCCACACGTTCGCGTTCGAGAACGCCCAACGCCTGGCGGCCGTCTTCCGCTACGAGCACATCGTAGCCATCGCGGCGCAGCACGATCCGCAGCATGTCGCGCATCGAGGGTTCGTCGTCCACGACGAGAATTCTCGGCTTGGCTGACGCTTCGTCCACCGCCGTATCAACAACGCGAGCGGACGTCGACGTGGCGCTCATGCGAGCACGCTCCTGATGGCAACTGGCCGGCTGACCGCCGCTTCGGCGACTTCATGCTGTCCCGGCAGGCGCACCCGCATCGTCGTACCGGATCCCACGGTCGACGACACCTGGATCGTGCCGCTGTAATCGGTAACGATGCGGTGAACCGTCGCCAGGCCGAGTCCTGTTCCTCGCTCGAACGTGCTCCTGAATGGCTGGAAGATCGAATCGATCTCGTCGGCCGGAATCCCGCAGCCCTCGTCCTGGACCGACAGCACGACTTCCAACCGCCCGATAGAGTCGCGCTGTTCGCTGACGGACAGCAACAGACGCCCGCCATCCTTCATCGCCCTCAGCCCGTTGGTAGCGAGGTTCCAGATGATCTGGCGGACCTGGTTCCCGTCCGCTTCGTACCACACCGGCTTCAGCGGCACATCAATGTCAAGGCGATGCGCGTCGCGCACCTCTGCACTGTTTCGCAGCAACGCGGCGGCATCTTCGACGACATTGCGTACGTCCAGCCGTGACACAGCCGCGCGCTGCGGACGTGCATAGGCCAGGAAGGAGCCGATGGTCTGATTCAGGCGCTCCGATTCACGCAGCACGATGTCCATCAACTGCGCCTGCTCCTCGCTCAGCGGCAGTTCTTCACGAAGCAGCTGGATCGATCCGGACATCGATGCGAGCGGGTTGCGAATCTCATGTGCGATGCCGGCGGCCATCTCGCCTACTGCCGCGAGCCGCTGGCGCAGCCGCGCCTCGCGTTCGAGACGTTTCATCGTCGTGACGTCCTGGAACACGAACAGGTAGCCTGGGCGACCGTCGGGAAACGCGATGGTGGTGACCGTCAGGCCTATGTCGATCAGGCGGCCATCGCCCGTCTTGTAGATCAGATCAACACGGAGACTCTGCGTTTCTGTGAGTGCCCCGAGGCTCGGCCGCAGATGCGGCGGCATCTGCAGCAGTTCGGCCGCGTCGACGCCCACGGCGTCCGCAGCCGGAACGCCGGTAATGCCAGCGGCCGCACGATTGAAGGTCCGGATGCGGCAATCGGCGTCGGTGCTGATCAGGCCGCTCAGCAGGCTGTCGATGACGTACTCGTTGAATGCCCGGAGATCCTCAATCTGATGCGAGGCGTCCTCGAGCTTGGCGCCCGCCGAACGAAGGCTCTCGGACAGCGAGCGGGACAGCCACGCCACGGCCAGGAATCCAAACAGATTGATGAAAACGGTGTACTGCGCGAAGCGGAGTGAAGGCAGGTCAGCGGCCGGCGCGACTTTCAGGAGCAGATCCGGCAGGTAATCGTGCGGGACGTACTGCGCCGTCACGAGCGCCAGGTAGAGAACCGCACTCAGTGTCGCGACCTGAATCGCCGTTCGCCCGAATCGGACCGAGCTGGCAGCGATGATCGGCAGTACGTACAGGGACGAGAAATAGCTCGTGATGCCGCCGGTCAGATGAACGAACGCGGCGACCAGCAGCGCGTCTGCCCCAAATTGCAGGTCGACGAGCCAGCCATGCTTTTCGGCGTAACGCAGCGTCGCCAGATAGAAGACGCTCAGTCCGTAGGTCAACCCGATGAGGAAGAAGAACGGGTCGACCGGGAAAGAGCCGGGCCGGCTCAACTGAATGAGTACCGCCCATCCCAGCAGGAACGTGCTGACGACGACGCGGACGGCGATGAGGGTAAGAAGCCGGGGCCGCAGCGTCATCCGGTCATCTTGCTGATCAGATCGAAGATCGGCATGTACATCGCGATGACGATGCCGCCGACCACGCCACCGAGGAGGGCAATCATGATCGGCTCGAGCAGTGTCAGCAAACCAGCGACAGCAACGTCAACTTCTTCTTCGTAGAAGTCCGCGATCTTGCTGAGCATGGTGTCGAGCGCACCAGTCGCTTCACCGACACCAATCATCTGAACCACCATGGACGGGAAGACGTTCGTCTCTCTCAGCGGTCCGGCAATCGTTTCGCCGCGCTCGATGCTCTTACGTGTCGCGAGGATGCCTTCCTCGATGACCGCGTTGCCAGAGGTCCGGGCGGTGATGTCCAGCGCTTCCAGGATCGACACGCCCGACGCGAGCAGCGTCGACAGCGTGCGGCAGAACCGCGCGACCGCGATCTTGCGCAGAAGGATACCCAACACGGGCAATTTCAGCGTCACCGCGTCGATCGTCTTGCGGCCGCCCGTCGTGCCGTAATAGGCCTTGAAGCCGTAGCCGATCGCGGCGAGACCGACGAGCAGGAACGGTCCGAACCGAACGAGGTTGTTGCTGAGCGCGATCACAACACGTGTCGGCAGCGGCAGCTGAGCCCCGAGACCGGCGAACAGGTTGGCAAACGTCGGGATGACCTTCCACAGAATGACGCCGACGACGACGGTCGCAATCAGAATCACCGCGATCGGATAGATCATCGCGGACTTGACCTGTCCCTTCAGCTTGACGGCCTTCTCGATATACACCGCGAGGCGTTTGAGAATGGTGTCGAGAATGCCGCCGGCTTCGCCGGCCGCAATCATGTTCGTGAAGAGCGCGTCAAATGCTTTCGGGTGCTTGCGCATCGCGTCGGCGAGCGTCGCACCGCTCTCGACGTCGCCGCGAGTCGCGAGGATGACGGCCGAAAAATTCTTGTCTTCCTCCTGGTTGCCGAGAATCTCGAGGCACTGCACCAGCGGAAGGCCGGCGTCGATCATGACGGAAAACTGACGGGTGAAGATGGCGAGATTCTTCGCAGCGACCGCCTTGTCTTTCGGACCCTTGGCCTTGGCGGACGCCTTCTCCTTCGCCGGCGCGATCTGCGTGACGAGAATCTGTTCGCGGCGCAACAACGCCACCGCTGCGTCCATGGAGTCCGCCGCGCGCTCGCCGTTGATGGTCTGGCCCGCGCGGGTACGTCCGCTGAAAGCAAAGGTCGCCATCTACTTCACCGCCTGGGGTCGCAGCGAGGGAGCGCCCGGCCGTCCGAGACCGGCACCGGCCACCACGCCGACGCCACGATTGATCAAGTCCTGCAATTCATCACGATTCGAAGAAGCGCTGAGCGCCGTCTCGAGCGTGATCTGCTTCTTCTGATACAGGGTCGCGAGCGACTGATTCATCGTCTGCATGCCCAGCTTTTCCTGACCGGTCTGCATGGCCGAGTAGATCTGATGAATCTTGTCCTCACGAATGAGGTTGCGGATGGCCGCATTCGGCACCATGATTTCCAGCGATGCGACGCGTCCGCCGGTCACCTTCGGCAGCAGCGCCTGGCAGACGATGCCTTCCAGCACAAGTGAGAGCTGGGTCCGCACCTGCGACTGCTGGCTCGACGGGAAGATGTCGATGATGCGATTGATCGTCTGCGCCGCCGAGTTCGTGTGAAGTGTTCCGAACGTGAGGTGGCCTGTTTCGGCGATGCGCAGTGCGGACTCCACCGTTTCGAGGTCTCGCATTTCGCCGATGAGCACGATGTCCGGGTCTTCGCGGAGAGCCGCGCGGAGCGCAGCGCCGAAACTCTGCGTATCGGAGTGGACCTCACGCTGGTTGACCAGGCAGCCTTGATGCTGGTGGACGAACTCGATCGGGTCTTCGATCGTGAGGATGTGGTCGTGACGTTCCTTATTGATCTTGTCGATCATCGCGGCAAGCGTGGTCGACTTCCCCGATCCGGTTGGACCGGTAACGAGCACCAGGCCGCGCGGACGTTCTGCCAGTGTCGTCAGGACCTGCGGTAGTCCGAGCTCCTGGAAGGTCCGAATCTTTTCCGGGATGACCCGGTAGACCGCGCCCACCGCGCCGCGCTGATTGAACAGATTGCAGCGGAACCGGGCCATGCCCTTGATGCCAAAGGAGAAATCGAGCTCGAGCGTTTCCTCGAAGCGCTTCTTCTGCGCGTCGGTCAGGACGCTATAGGACAGCTGCTTCGTTTCCGCCGCCGTCAAGTCGCCGCCCTCGAGGCGCTGGAGGTGGCCATGCACGCGGATCTGCGGCGGTGTGTTGATCGTGAGGTGGAGGTCGGAGCCTCCGTTTTCCACGAGCGTTTTCAGCAACTCTGGCAGGGTGGCCATCACTTCACCGTTTCTCTGACGACTTCTTCGAGGGTCGTCAGGCCTTCTTTCACCTTGCGCAAGCCGCTGTGTCGAAGAGAAATCATTCCCTCGTCAACCGCTTTGCGGCGGAGTTCGAGCGAAGAGGCGCCGACGAGAATCAGTTCCCGCAACTCGTCGGTCACTTCCATCACCTCGTACAGGCCAACACGGCCCTTATATCCGGTGTTGTTACACCGGTCGCACCCTCGCCCGCGATTTGGTTTCACTGTGTTTGCATCTTCGGCTGCGAAACCTGCTTGCATCAGCGCAGGAACCGGCGTCGGGTCCGGTTCCGTGCAATTGCGGCAAATCCTGCGCACCAGGCGCTGGGCGCACACGAGATTGAGTGAGCTGGCAACGAGGAATGGCTCGATGCCCATGTTCATGAGGCGGTTGACCGTACTGGGCGCGTCGTTGGTGTGCAGGGTCGACAGCACGAGGTGCCCGGTGAGCGCGGCTTTGACCGCGATTTCCGCGGTCTCGAAGTCGCGGATTTCGCCGACGAGGATGATGTTCGGGTCCTGACGGAGAAAGCTGCGGAGGGCGGCGGCGAAGTTGAGGCCGATGTTTTCGCGGACCTGGACCTGATTGACGCCGAAGAGATTGAATTCGACCGGATCCTCGGCCGTCATGATGTTCGTTTCAGGAGTGTTGATCCGTGAGATGGACGAGTACAGGGTGTTGGTCTTACCCGAACCCGTCGGACCGGTCACGAGCACCATGCCCCATGGCTTCTGAATCGCGCTTTCGAATCGGCCCAGCGACTCCGACTCGAAGCCAAGCTTCGTCATGTCGAGCATCAACTTGTCTTTGTCGAGGAGGCGGAGCACGACCTTCTCGCCGAAGAGCGTCGGCAGACACGACACGCGGAAATCGATTTCTTTCATGACGCCGCCGTCCTGATAACGAATCTTGATGCGGCCGTCCTGAGGCAGACGCTTTTCGGCGATATCGAGCTTCGCCATGATCTTGATGCGCGACGTCATCGCATCACGGAGCTTCATCGGCGGCTGCATGATGTTGTAAAGCAGCCCGTCAACGCGGTAGCGGACCCGCAGTTCCTTTTCGTACGGCTCGATGTGAATGTCGCTCGCGCCCTTCTGAATCGCCGACATGAGGATGACGTTGACCAGCTTGATGACCGGTGCTTCTTCGCCCTGCTTGGCGAGCGTCTCGGCGCTGATCTCTTCGAGCTCCGCGACAAGTTCGACCTGCTCACCATCGTCGAGGACGGGCATGTCCTCGAGTGCTTTGGTGGCAACTTCCAGGGCACTACCGCCTGTTGGACCCAGCACCTTGCCGTAGTACTTGTGAATCGCCTCGAGAACGGCGGTCTCGGAGGCGACCACTGGCTCGACGTTGTAGCCCGTCATGAACTTGATGTCGTCCATGGCGAACACATTGGTCGGGTCGGTCATCGCAATCGTCAACGTCGCGCCGGCGCGCGACAGCGGGACGATCTGATATTTCTGAGCGGTCTCGGCGGGAACGAGCTTGATGACGGCAGGATCGATTTCGAATTCGGCGAGAGCGATGGACGGAACGCCGTATTGACGACTGAGGAGTGCGGTAACCTCGTCGTCCTTCACGAACCCGAGCTTGATCAGGTTCAGGCCGAGTTTTCCCCCGTTCTGGCGCTGGTAGTTGAGCGCCTCCTGGAGTTGCTCAGCCGTAATGCGCTTCTCTTTGAGAAGCAGCTCTCCGATGCGTACTGCCATTGAACCTTGAGAAGTCCGGTCAGCCGCTAAAACGACACGCGCGCGGCCACTCCCCAGCCGCGCTCGCGTGGGTCGCCGCCAACGGCAGCATGACCTTCAATGAACAGCCCCGCGCGCGCCAGTACCGACGCGCCCGCAGTCACTGTTCGATCCTGCTCACCCACGGTGTTGAACCTGGCACCGCCGCGGACGGCGAGCCGCTCGGATCGCAGCCAGTACTCACCACCAAATGCAATCACTCGCCGGTCCCCTGCGGTTCCGTCGTACCGTTGCAAATCGGCATCGACCGAAACGGTCACCGGCACGCTCCCCGCCGCCGGCCCGTCGAATGCCACGCCCGCGCGCACCTGTCTTGGCACCTCTCTACCGCCAAGCCGGGGCTCGCGCAGATTCCGGGCCGTCAATCCAAACCGCATGGCCCCTCGCGTCGCAAGCATTCCCACATCGATGTCCACCGTCCCGTCCGACTCGCCATCGTCAAGGTCGTCGCCAGAATCAAGCAGGTCGGAGATCGCCACCGCGGCATCGGCGAGGCCAAACGCCCGCGTCCGCACGGTTCCCCGCACGTACTTCACGGTTGCGCCCGCGGTCACGCCCGTCGTGATCGTGTGGAGAACGGTGGCCCCGAACTGGCTGATGGACAGCGACCGGATACCCTCTCCGGCTGCTCTATCTTCTCGGCCCGCCTCGGCCGTCCCTGTAGGCGGTATGCCCCGTATATCCGTGATTTTGAAGTGGTAATAGCTCACTCCCAGAGGCGGAGTGCCAAGGGAAATCCACCCTGCCCGGGCCCGCGATGCCGGGTACTCGCTATCCGCCGATGCGGAAGCGTGACCGAGGGCGAGATCCAGGAAAGGGCCACCGGCGAGACCGGCCGGATTCCACCAGGTGGCCGTGCTGTCGTTCGCCACGGCAACGAACGCGCCGCCCATGCCTAGCGCGCGCTCGCCGACCGCCTCAAATGGCTGCGCGGCCGCCGGGCTGATGCCAAGCATCAGGAATATCCAGATTGCGGCGAGGAAATGAGAAACTGGGTTGGTCATCGAGGGGGTGCCCAGCTTATCGGCTCGAAGGGGCCGCCGGGCTCAAATCGAAACCTTCGTGTAATCTTCACATCACCGTGTCCTGACGGTCCGCCCACGGACGGAACCAGACGGATGTGTTGTCGTATCAGGAACTTGACACCACCTTCACCAGACAACCTGACGCTACTGGCCCGGATAACCGGGGTCCTGATTCGGCCTCGATCAACGTTTGCCGCAGTCCTGCCACACCCCAGGGTCGCCGGACTGTTGATGATCCTGACCGCAGCGTCGTTCGCCGCAACGGGCGGGTTGCTC
This sequence comes from Vicinamibacterales bacterium, assembly GCA_035647075.1. Taxonomy (GTDB): domain Bacteria; phylum Acidobacteriota; class Vicinamibacteria; order Vicinamibacterales; family UBA2999; genus Gp6-AA40. Next base: position 48,939 of record DASROF010000065.1, read on the forward strand.
GCCACGGACGTGGGGCAGGTTGCCCTGGTGGATCAGTGGGAACGAACGGCATTGGCCTTCGGACAGCCGGTCGATGACGCGAAATACGCCCAGATGCAAGACCTGAGTCAGTACGGCGTGGCGTACGCGGCCCTGATGTCCGTGATTCGAGTTCCCGTCGTCACTACGGCCATTGCGGCTGTGCTGTACGGCGTGTTCACCGCTATAGGGCGACAGGCGCGGTTCGGGCAAGTGTTTGCGGTCACCGCGTATGCGGGCGTAATTCTGGCGCTTCGGGACGTTCTCGCCGCGCCCTTGAACTATCTGAGGGAATCGCTGACGAGTCCGATCACGCTTACCCAGCTTTTTGGCATGCTGGACGAGGCCTCGCCGCTCGCGAGGTTCTTCGCCCTGATCGACCTATTCATGCTCTGGTGGATCGTCGTGATGGGGATTGGCCTCGCCGTCCTGTTCCGGATGCGGGTCCGGCGAGTCGCGGCAGGCTTGATCGGGGTGTACATCTGTATCGCGGTTCTGCTTGCCGGGGCGATGGCTGTCCTCGGCGGAAATAGCTAGGGATCTCCATGACTGACACGATGACCAGCCAATCGCCCGCTACCCAACCCAGCCCCGGACTCTTGACCCGACTGATCGGCGTGATCTTTTCACCCCGAGAGGCCTTTGCCGCCATCGTCGCGCGTCCGAAATGGCTCGGAGCGATCGCTGTTTCGGTCCTCGTCCTGGGTGTGGCGCAGTTCACGCTGTTGTCAACTGACGTGGGCAAGCAGGTAGCGCTCGATCAGCAGGTGTCATTTGCTGAAGGCCTTGGGATCACGATCAGTGACGAGGCCTATGCGGCGATAGAACAACGGATGGAGACCGCTCGTTACACGAGCCCCATCGGCACCATGCTCGCGATTCCTTTGTTCATGACGATCTCGGCCGGCATCCTGCACGTGATGTTTGGTCTGATTGGCGGGGGGAACGGAACCTACAAGCAGGTCTACGCGATCTCCGCGCATACCGCCATCATCAGCGGACTGCAGCTCTTGTTCACGACGATCGTGACGATCGCGGCCGGCAGGTCCGCGGGAGCCAATCTCGCGGTCTTCACTCCAACGCTCGACGACACGACGTTTGTCTACAAGTTTCTTTCGTATATCGACCTGTTCTATGTCTGGTCGACATTCGTCACCGCCGTCGGTCTGGGAGTGCTGTACAAGCGGCGCACTGGCCCAATTGCGATGGTGTTGTTGGGTATCTACTTCGTCATCGCGGCCATCATCGCCTACGTTATGTCGGGCTCGTAAGGAGCAGGAATGTCGACTCGGAAAAAGGTCATCATCACAATCATTGTCGTTGCCGTCCTCGGCGCCGCCGCGGGCGCCAATATCTATTTCCGGCGCGAGCAGGGACCGCAGATCACGGCGGAGGCGATTCGTGCGCGCGATCTCGAGGCGATTGTGTCGGCGTCCGGCAAGGTGCAGCCGAAGCGGCAGGTCAACATCTCGGCACAGCAGATGGGCCGCGTGACACGGCTGGCCGTCGAGGAAGGACAACGCGTCAAGGCCGGTCAGTTCCTGCTGGAAATCGACCCGCGGCAGCTCGAAGGGCAGATGCAGCGCGGCGAGGCATCGGTAGCGGCCGCCAAGTCGGGCCTCGCACAGGCGCGCGTCAGTGTCTCCTCGGCAGAGACGGCCCTCGAACAGGCGAAGGCCGGACTCCAGCTCTCGCAGCAGAACCTGAAACGGCAGCAGGACCTCTGGAAGGATGGTCTCACCACTCGCGAGTCGCTCGAACGCGCGCAAAACGAGGTGACGGTGCGCGAGGCTGATGTCAAGCGAAGCCAGCAGGACATCGCCGCGCGTCAGCAGGAGATCGAGACGCGCGAGCAGCAGATCAAGCAGGAGCAGGCCGGCCTGTCGACGACGCGCTACAACATGACCCAGATCGTCATCGAATCGCCGATGGACGGGATCGTCACGCGCCGCAACATCGAACAGGGTGAGACGGCCGTCGTCGGCACGATGAACAACGCCGGCAGTCAGTTGCTGACGATCGCGGATATGTCTGTGATCGAGGCCGAGGTCGAAGTCGATGAGACCGACATTCCGTTCGTCGCGCTGGGACAACAGGCCAAGATCAAGATCGACGCAGTTGAGGACCGCGAATTCCGCGGCCACGTGACGGAGATTGGCAACAGCCCGATTCAGACGAACAGTCAGCAGGGAGGGCAGCGCCAGGCGACGACGTTCAAGGTCGTGATCACCCTGGATGAAGAGGTGCCAAATATCCGTCCCGGGTTCACCTGCACCGCAGAGATCACGACCGCGAAGAAAGAGAACGTCACCGCGGTGCCGATCCAGGCCCTGACAGTGAGAGAGCTGCTCCTGGATCCACAGGGCAAAATCGTCCGCGAGGATCCGAAGGATCGGCGCCGACGCAGCAGCAGCGAGACAACCCGCGCCGCGGACGAGCCGCCCCCGGGCCACACGCGGAAAGAAACGGAAGGCGTGTTCCTGGTTCGCGACAACAAGGCGGTGTTCACCCCCGTCAAGATCGGGATTGCGGGCGAAAAGTACTTCGAGGTGCTCGACGGCCTGAAGGGAGGCGATCGAGTGATTACCGGCCCCTTCGCCAACGTGCGCGAGCTGACCGACGGACAGGAGGTCCGGCTCCAGCAGGAATCGCGCAATCGCCGATCAGGAACCACGCCTACGACTGCCGAACGGAAGTAATGAGCCAGCTTCTCGACTCCGTCAGGATCGCGCTCCAGGCCATCTGGGCCAACAAGCTGCGCTCGTTCATGACGGTGCTCGGCAACATCGTCGCGGTCGCGTCGATCGTCACGGTCGTGTCGCTGATTCAGGGCCTGAACGCCACCGTCAGCGACCTGATCGTCAGCGACATCGGCGCCGATTCGTTCACGATCGCCAGGCGTGGAATCGTCCGTTCCGAGGACGACGAGGAGCGCACGCGCAATAACCCACTGCTGACGATGGACGAGGCCAGGGCGGTACGCAACTTCGGGGACAAGATCGTCTCCGTGATGGGCACCGCCGGCCGCAACGCCACGGTGTCATACGGGACGACGGAGCTCGAGAACATTCAGATCACCGGGGTCACCAGCGAGTACGCGAACTTCTCTAACTACAATGCCGAACAGGGCAGGATGATGACGCCGACCGAGGTCGAGCGCGGCCGCCCTGTTGCCATTGTCGGCTGGGACATCGCCGACCGCCTGTTCGGGCAGACGAACCCGATCGACAAAACCATCCGCATTGCCGGCATCCAGTTCGACATTGTTGGAGTCAGCAAGAAGAAGGGCGCGGCGTTCGGGCAGTCGCAAGACGGCTTCGCTGTCATCCCGCTCGGCGCCTATATGCGGTTGTTCGGCACGCGACAGTCGCTGACCCTGCTCGCGAAGCCGTCCAGCCCTGAAGTGCTTGACGCCGCAATGGACGACGCCACGGTGGCGCTGCGCGTGGCGCGACACCTCAAGCCGGCCGAGCCGGACAACTTCGGCATGCTGTCGTCAGACACGGTCCTCGGACTCTACGCGCAGGCGACCAACGGCATCTTTGCCGTGCTTGTCGGCATCGTCGCCCTGTCGCTGCTCGTCGGCGGGATCGTCATCATGAACATCATGCTGATGGTGGTGAGCGAGCGCACGCGTGAGATCGGGTTGCGTAAGGCGCTCGGCGCACGGAAAGCCGACATCATGTCGCAGGTGCTCACCGAGTCGATTACGCTATCGACATTCGGCGGCCTCGTCGGCATCCTCCTCGGGTTCACGTTCGCGATGCTCCTCGCCGCCGTGACGCCGCTGCCGGCGACGCTGGAACTCTGGTCGGTCGTCCTCGGCGTCGGCATTACGGCCGCCGTCGGTCTGTTCTTCGGCGCGTACCCTGCCGCGCGCGCAGCGGCGCTCGACCCGATTGAGGCGCTCAGACGTGAATAAGGGGCTGCTAGGCGAAGTCCTGCGCATGGCGCTGGAGACCCTGCGCACGAACAAGCTGCGCTCCGGGCTGACCGTGCTCGGCGTCGTCATCGGCATCACATCGATCGTCGGCATGACGTCGCTCATCCGTGGCTTCGACAGCTCGCTGCGAGCGAGCATCGCAGAACTTGGCCCTAACACGATTTATCTGAGCAAGCTGAGCATCGTCAGCATCAGCGGCGGCGCGGAGTTCGATGATCTGATGCGGCGTCCTGCGCTTACCGTCGGCGATGCCCAGGCCATCGAGCGGCTGGCGCCGTCGGTCAGGGCGGTCGACATCATGGTCGGCCAGGGTGTGCAATCGACAGAGGAACGGGCGTTCTACCTGGGGGAGCGCACGACCACGAACCAGATCCTCGGCGTCAGCACCGACTACGCAACGATCAGCTTCATGAAACTGCAGCTGGGCCGCTTCTTCACTGAGCCGGAAGTCACCCACAGACGACGAGCGGTTGTTCTGGGCGACGGCCCATATCAGGTGCTCTTTGGCTCCAAGGGGATCGACCCGATTAACAAGAGAATCCGACTGGGAGCGATCGAATACACCGTCATCGGCGTGATGGACAAACGGCCGTCCCTCGGCAGCCTGGACACCGGCCAGGACAATCTCGCGATCATCCCCTACACGACCCACCAGGTCGTATACAACATGGACGTCACGCGACCGTTGCGCGGTGGCGACTCCTTCGGCGGCATCATCGGAATCCTGCCGCGCGATGACGCCCCGAAGGGTCAGGCTTTAGCCGAAGTCGAGGAGATCATGCGCATCCGCCACGGTCTCAAGCTCGACGAGGCAAACGACTTCGACATCATCACGCAGGACGCACTGCTGCGCACGTGGGAGCAGATCAGCCGCGCTGTGCTGCTGGCCCTGGTCGTCATTTCATCGATTGCGCTGATGGTCGGTGGCATCGGTGTCATGGCCATCATGATGATTTCGGTGACCGAACGAACGCGCGAGATCGGCGTGCGGAAGGCGCTCGGCGCCCGTCGTGGCGAGATCCTGGTGCAATTCCTGGCTGAAGCCGCCGTGCTGACGTCTGTCGGCGGCATTCTCGGCATCATCCTCGGCGCCGGCATCGGCGTCACGGTGAACCTGGCAACCGGCTTCCCCGTCTCGCTGCCCGTGTGGGCGTTCGCCCTGGGACTCGGGTTTTCGGCCACCGTGGGCATCGTCGCCGGTATGTTCCCTGCCGTTCGGGCCTCACGACTCGATCCCATCGAAGCGCTGCGCTACGAGTAGCGGTCAACGTGGATCGCGCGGCAGGTGCCCGACGGTCTCCTCCACCGTTGCGTCACCGATAAACGGACGCCGCGGGAACGCCGCCCGAAGCAGCGGCGGCGTCACCATCGTCGTCACCAGCACCATGACGACCGATGCCGAAAACACCTGCTGCCCTATCAGCCCATTTGCCAGGCCGTAACCGGCAACAATCAGGCCGACTTCCCCGCGCGAAATCATCCCGACGCCCATACGGATCGACTCCGTGGTCGTGAATCCCGAGAGACGCGCAGACACGCCGGAGCCGGCGATCTTGGTGACGATCGCCACCAGGATCAGCACGAAGGTGAACACCGCGCTATCGCCAAGCTCACGCCCGTTTGCCTGCAGGCCGATGGCGATGAAGAAAATCGGGACGAAGATCGAGTACGTCAGCGGGTGGACGCCGGCGTCGATCTGTCGCTTGAAGGGCGTTTGCGCGAGGAGGACTCCGGCCACGTACGCGCCGGTGATGGCCGCCACACCGCCGCCGTACTCAGCAGTCCACGCATAGAGGAAGGCAATCACGACCGCTGCGGAAAGTACAGCCTGCGTCACCGGCAAACGGCTCGACCAGGTCAGCACCGGACCGAGAAAACGGCCCGCTGCGATCGCCAGCGCGAAATAGGCGGCCATTCGCACAACGACCAGGGCCACCGAGGCCACGTCCGTCCCGCCGCCGGGTGCCCTGGCGAAAGCAACGACAAACGAGAGCACAACGATACCCATGACATCGTCGATGACGGCCGCACCGAGAATGGCGGCGCCTTCGCGGGAGCGAAGAGCGCCCATCTCAATCAGTGTCTGCGCTGAGATGCTGACGCTGGTGGCGGTGAGGATGGAGCCGATGAAGATGCCTTCCCAGTACAGCGGCAGCCCGAACGCGCGTGCTGTGGCAATGCCGCCGGCCATGGGCAGGACGACGCCGCCGAAGGCAGCCCAGAAGGCCACCTTCCCGACGCGTCGCATCTCGGCGAGGTCTGTTTCGAGCCCCGCCACGAACATGAGCAGGATCACACCGACGTCGGCGAAATCGCGGATCACGCCGAGCAGGCCTGGCGCTGGGTGGCCCGGGCCCGGCTCGGGCGTGGCAAAGAGCGGCCACCCGAGCACGTTCAGCACGGTCGGGCCGAGAATCAAGCCGGCGAGAATCTCACCGAAGACTGACGGCTGCCCGATTCTGTTCGCCAGCGCGCCGGCCAGCTTGGCCGCGGCCACGACGAGCGTCAGAATCAGCAGCAGCTGCAGTGGATGGGTCAGGTTTACGCCTCGCGCTCTCCCGTCCGGATACGATAGCTTTCCTGCACTGGCATCACAAACACGCGGCCGTCGCCGATTTCACCGGTGCGCGCGGCGGTGACGATCGCCTTGATCGCGTCGTCAGCCAGCGAGTCTGGAACGACGACTTCGATCTCCATCTTCGGCAGCAGACTGACGTTGTATTCCTTGCCGCGGTAGATAGCCGTGTGCCCCTTCTGCTTGCCGTGGCCACGCACTTCCGTCACGGTCATGCCGGCGATGTTGAGCTTGGCCAAGGCGTCCTTCACATCATCCACCTTGTTGGGGCGGATGATGCTCTTGATCATTTTCATTGCGTCTCCTCCAGTATGCGAAGAAGGTCGGTCGTCAACTCCTGCTGCTCCGCTTCCGTGAGTTTCGATCCGCCTTTGGTGATGTGGAACACGTCGATTGCTTTTTCGCCTTCCGTCGCGATCAACACCAGGTCCACGTCGCAGCCGTGCCGCGAGATGACCCTGCTGATCCGGTAGAGCAGGCCGAGGGCGTTCGTCGCCACGATGTCGAGGATCGTGTAGCGGCTGGACGCCTCGTTATCGGCGCGGACGACAGGCGGAAACCGCATGCCGCTCCGCATCGCCAATGCACCGCGTTCCCGACCACGCAGCCGCGGCGCCAGCTCTTCGCGCCCGGCCACGACGTTTTCGAGGACGTGGAGCAGGCGTTGCTGCGCATCGCCGTTCAACTCGAGGAACCGCTCGTCGTCGGTAAACTGAAACACGTCGAGGACGAGCCCGCTCGGGTTCGTCAGCGCGTGCCCGCGAATGATGTTCATGCCGAACGACGACAGCACCCCGCAGATATTCGAGAACAGATACGGCTTGTCGAGCGTGGCGACGGCGAGCGTCCAGACGGACGAGTCCTGCTGCTCGATCGACAGATGCACTTCGTCAGGCTGGATGCCTCGCGCGAGTCGCACGTGACGGTAGATCGCCTCATGCGGGAACAGCTGGAGATACCGTTGTGGCAACCCCTCGAGAAAACGCGTGATCTCCGGCGCATCGAGGTCGGGCGGACACTGGGCCAGCAGGTCATCGACGCCCGCCTGGCTTCGCTCGATGCGCTCATCGCCGTACCGCTGCGTGAGGTGATTGTAGGTATCGACGTAGAGCCTCCAGAGCAGCTCCTCCTTCCACGGAGTGAGCGTTTCCGGGCTGACCGCCTGGACGTCGGCGAGGGTCAGCAGCGTGAGCATCTTCAGCCGCTGTTCCGTACCGATGAACGCGGCGAAATCCTTGACGATGTCGGGGTCCTCGGTATCGCGCCTGAACGCGATCAGCGACATCCGGAGATGGTGCCTGATCAGGAACAGCACCGTATCACGCGCATCGTCAGGCAGGTGCAGTCGATCGACCACGTCGCGGGCCATGCGCACGCTCTCGATGGCGTGGTCGTCATCGCGCCACTTGCCGACGTCGTGCAGCAGCAGCGACAACACGAGGAGTTCAGGCTCTGCCAGCTCGTTCAGCACGTTGCGCAGCCGCTGGCGGTATGGATCCGTGGTCGTCGAGAGCTGTTCGAGGCTTCGAATCGTCAGCAGCGTGTGCTCGTCGACCGTGTATTTGTGATAGAAGTCGCGGACCACCCGCCATGAAATCGCCTGGAACTCGGGAAACACGCGACCGAGCAGCCCGCAGTCGTGCATCTCGGATAAACGCGCGTACAGTCCCGCACGCGGCCTCAGCAGCCGCAACAGCGCCTTTCGCGAAGCCTCGTCCGGAAAGAAATCGTCCGCACGATACCGGTCCACGTGCTGCTGGATACACGACAGCGCTTCTTCAGTCACTTCCGTGTTGCTATCGATTGCCGCCTGAAACGCTGCGATCCACATTGAGGGATCGCGCGCCGCCTGAATGGGATCGAGGAACCGGATGCCGTCGCGGGACAGCCCGAGATTCGGCCCCACCGGCGCAGGCGCCGTCTTGCGCGCCCATTCGAGCGAGCGGGAGACGATACGGGCGTTGCGGAAGTAGTCGCTCATCAACCGTTCGACGCGTTGCCGTGGCTCCGTGCCCGGATAGCCGAGCAGATCGCTGGTTCGTTCCTGCAGTTCGTGACTGAGCACGTTCAGATTGCGATCTGTTTCCAGGTGCAGCGCCGACCGCACACGCAGCAGAAAGTCCTCAGCGTCGTCGAACCGCGCGGGATCCGCCGGGCCGCGTCGCAGCAGCAGCGGATCGGTCAACAGCGCGATGGTGCGCGTCGCCGCCAGATCGCGTAGTGCGCCCGGCGATTCCTTGACGTCCGGTTCGAGCTGATAGAGCGTGGCGTTGAAACGTGAGTGCCGTTCCTCGATCAGCTGCAGCAGCGACGTCAGAATGTGCGCGTGCGTCTCCGGCGTGTGAAACAGCGAGTTGAAACGATCGAACAGCACACGCGCGCCGGCCACCGGACGCGCGTCGAGCAGCGCCAGCAGGAACTCGGGATTGTCCGCCTCGAGCGTGCGGAAGTCGTCGAGTTCCCGCACCTGATGGCCGACCACCACGCCGATGTCCCACAGCGGGTGCAAAAACGCCCGCAGGAACTGCTCCTCTGCGGCGCCGATACGCCCGCCAAAAAGCACGAGCAGATCGATGTCGGAATGGAGACACAGATGCCGGCGGCCATAGCCGCCTAGCGCCACGATGGCGACGTCCTCCGACGGCCCGCCCGCCGCGACCAGCTGCCTGAGCATGGCGTCCACGCGATCCGAATAGCGCTCGAGCGCAGCACGCCCGCCGGCCCCACGACGCACATCAGCCGTCAATTCCGCGCGGGCGGCCGCCAGCACCGCCGTCAGCTTGGAACCCACGGGTCCCGGCTCAGTCACTGACATATCGTGATATTCGCCTCCCGCTGCCGCATCAAGCATATGTGCCCTGGGCGCCGGGTGCGCTTCTCAGTAGCTGAAACCGATCCCGATGGAATAGATAGCCGCTTTGGTGCCGTAGGCGAGTAAGTGACGGTCGCCGAGACGCTGATGCGCCCGACCAACCGTCGGCTTCGCCCACGAGAGCATGGCGGCAGCCACACGGGCTGCCGCGATGCGCGTGATGCTCTTTGCTCGGCTCATAGGCCCTCGTCGAAGCGGACGAGGTTCCTAATACGAAAAGCCGAGGCCGATGGACGCGATGGGGGCGTATTTACGGTCGAAGTCCTTCCCGTAGTGATTGACCTCTGCCAGCTTGTCGCCGTACATCTGAAGCTCGACGCCACCATGCACGTTCCAGTTCGAGTTGACCGGCACCGTGGCGATGCCAGCGACGCTGAAGTAGCCGAACTTGGCGTCTTCGCCCCCGAACTCGTAGTAGTCGTTCGCGCTCAGGCCGACCTTGATTGGGAACGCGATTGACGCCTTGGGCGCCGAATACCCAGGGGCGATCCCGAGCTCTACGTAGGTGCCCTTCTTGGAGACGCCATCGGCGCCGCCATCGCCAAGCTCGAACGCGACGAGCGCGTACGGCTTCACGGCACCCTTGCCAAGCTTGCTGCTGTCGTCGACGGCAAGCTTCACGGCCAGTTCCTGGACGTTGTGCCAGTAGTCGCCGGGGCTCATATACGAGGTGTAGGTGAACCCGAGCGTGGTCATGCCGAAGCCAAGGCCGACCGTCCCGTACAGATCCGACTCGTACCACTTGCTGTCGGGCATCTCACTCTGAAGCGCGTTCCAGGTCCCGACGTTGATGGTGACGGCCTTCAAGCCGCCATTACCGCTGAACACCGGAATGCCGGCATCGACAAACGGCCAGATCGACACCTCGCCGATATTCTGGCGGATGCCGCGGAAGCTGTACCGATTGCTGAAATCGACGCCGCCGGTGACGGCCACTTTCGGAGCCTGTGCCGCCGCCGGTGCCGCGAAAACACCAAGAAGGCCCGCGCACAGCGCCACGGACATCGTCGCGTTGCAAATCGCTCGTCTCATTCAACCCTCAACCAGAAACGGTTCTCAGGCGCCAGGACGTACCGGGCTCTGACTTCCCACGCCCGGACACCGGAGAACCAGCCACTCCGCCGTTGCCCACGCCCCCGCGGCGCAGGCCTGCCGTCAATTCCCAACTTCCAACGTCCAACTCCCCAACTGGATTGCTGGGACATCGGGCGTTGGCAGTTTCAAACCCTACGCGTCCGCTCGCGCCGGCGACAGGCTGCCCTGAGCCGTGGCGGACTTCTCCCGCATAATCGGAGCTGACCCGCCCACGTGCATGTACGCCTCTTCACCGTGCGCGTTCAGGTCGAGACCTTCTGTCTCCTCGGCCAACGTGGCGCGCAGCGGAATGACGACGCCAATGACCTTCAGCAGGATGAAGCTCATGATGCCGCTGTAGAACATCGCCGCCAGTACGGCAGCGCCCTGAATGAGCACTTGTTGCGGATTGCCGTAGAGCGCGCCGTCGAATACGCCGTTCAGCGCCTTAGACGCGAACACGCCAGTCAGCAGCGCCCCAACGGTGCCGCCGACGCCGTGTGCAGCGACGACGTCGAGTGAATCGTCCAGCGACGTCTTGGCGCGGATCATCAACGCCAGGTAGCTCGGAATGGCAGCGATGCCGCCAAGCAGAATCGCGTTCATCGGGCTGATGAACCCGGCTGCGGGTGTGACGGCGACGAGCCCAACCACAATGGCTGTCGCGCAGCCCACTGCCGTAGCCCTCTTCGAGCGCATCATGTCGAGGAACGTCCAGACGACCAGCGTGGCCGCAGGCGCAAGCATCGTGGTGACGAACGCCAGACCGGCGATCGGGCTGGCCGCGACGGCGCTGCCGGCATTGAAACCGAACCACCCGAACCACAACAGACCAGAGCCAAGCAGGACGAACGGCACGTTGTGCGGAAGAATCGACGACGAGCCGTAATCGGAGCGCCTGCCGACAACCATCGCCGCGACGAACGCTGCGGCGGCGGCGTTAACGTGTACGACCGTCCCGCCGGCGAAGTCCCAGGCGCCCATATCGGCGAGCCAACCGCCGCCCCACACCCAGTGCGCGATCGGCGCATAGACCACCAGGGACCAGAGCGAGATGAATGTCACGTAGGCCGAGAAGCGCATCCGCTCGACGATGGCGCCTGAAATCAGCGCGGCCGTGATGATGCAGAACGTCGCCTGGAAGGCCATGTAGAGGACGTGCGGGATGGTCAGCGGCACGACCGCGCCCATGTTGTCGAGACCGACGCCGTTCAGGAACGCCAGGGAGAGATCGCCAATCCAGTTATTCCCAGTGGACAGCGCCAGCGAGTAGCCGACGACCGCCCATAGCACGCCGACAAAGCCCAGCGAGATGAAACTCATCATCATCGTGTTTAGCGCGTTCTTGGAGCGCACGAGCCCGCCATAGAAGAAGGCGAGGGCCGGCGTCATCAGGAGCACCAGGGCTGTTGCCACCAGCATCCATGCGGTATCAGCTGCATTCATTCATCCACCTCGTTACGAATAGACAGGGACACCCGCCGGATTTGTGCGGGCCGTTGCATTCGGTTTGAGCAAGATGAGCGCCAGTCGAGGCAGGTCGCGTGAGGCGGCGGATCCGCCATTTTCAGCCTGAAATCGTGCGATCGGCGTGGAAGCTATGCGAAATTTGGCGCTACGTTTGTGTTGCCAACTATGGATCTAGAGACATGATTGTCTGATTAAGGCGATCGTCAGAACTGATGGCGCGACGGCCCCGTACGGCCGGAGACCCTGCTCGAAACCGGGGACGGCCCACTCGCAGAATGCCATCGCGGTCACAAAAACGGCGGCGATTGGCGACGTCTTGTTGTCTTTCTACAATCATGTAGTCTAAACAAAAAGAAGAGACATCATTGTAGCCATGCGTCGTGCCTTGCGGCACCGGAACCGCGCTGACTATGATCCCACTCCCGCTCGCGGGCGTTCATCTCGGTCGATTCATGGCGTGTCTCGGGGCCTCGCGCGGCGCGCGAGGCAGGAGGAGAACCCGGTATGAAGGTCTATGACGCCGCCGCCATCCGCAACGTGGCTCTCGTCGGCCACGGCGGAAGCGGCAAGACGCAACTCGTTTCAGCGATGCTCTTCGCCTCCGGCGCCGTCAACCGGCTTGGCCGGGTCGACGATGGGACAACGACCACCGACTTCGACGAAGAGGAAATCGCCCGTAAACACACGCTCTCCTCCAGTCTCGCCTACGCCGAATGGCAGAAGAACAAGATCAACATCATCGACACGCCGGGCTTCGCCAACTTCCTGTCGGACGCGCGTGCCGCGCTCCGCGTCGCTGAAGCCGCCGTCGTCGTCGTCGACGCCGTCCACGGCGTGGAAGTCCAGACCGAAAAGCTCTGGTCCGAGGCCGCTGCGCTGAATCTCCCGCGGATCGTCGTGGTCAATAA
>DASROF010000066.1:0-13879 GCA_035647075.1 Vicinamibacterales bacterium
TCACGATGAAGGCCACGAGCAGGAGAACCCCGAGGACGCAAAGCACGCCGCCCGAGCGCCGGTACGCTATCGCTTGGTTCATGCCAGGCATCCTGCACGATTGAAACGGGCGATGCCGTCAGCGGTCGATACGATCGCGCTATTCCGCGATCGCACCGAGCTCCGTCAGTTCCCTACGACACACAAGTCCGCTTGAACCTGCCCGCGTCCGGTGCCATGACCCCTTGCACCGACCAGCGAAGTCTGATTGAACCGACGGTGATGTTTGTTTGCACCGACCATCGTCAGGTGCAATCGCACCAACTACTTCAACGCACTCGCACCCGCCTGAGCGACGACGCCATCCTGCTGACTGGTGCCGCCTGACGCGCCGATGGCGCCGACGATCTTGCCGCCCGAGACGAGCGGTATCCCGCCTTCGACCGGAATGGCTCCGTCGAGCGCGAGGATGCGAAGTCCCTCGCCGCCAGCTGCGAGCGCGTCCTGAAACGCCTTCGTCGGCCGCTTGAAGCGTGCCGCGGAGCGTGCCTTGGACTGCGCCACCTGCACGCTGCCGATCTGCGTGTCGTCCATCTTTTCGAAGTAGACGAGGTCGCCCGCGGTGTCGACGATGGCGACGGCCATGTTCCAGTTGTTCTTGCGCGCCTCGGCGATGGCCGGCGCGGCGAGCTTCTTTGCGGTTTCGAGGTTGATGTTCGGTCCGTAGCTCATAGTTTGTGAGGCGGCGGGCATCGCGCAGACGAACAGCGCGGCCGCAGCGAAAAGAAGTGGCTTCATGCCCGGAGATTATGCCTTAGCCCTCACGCCCGATGCCTGGACCAGCCCTTGGGCCTTGGGCCTTAGGCCTTGGGCCTTCATAATCGCAGCAATGGCCGCATACGCCCTTCTTGCCGAAGTCTCCGATCGCCCCGGGATGATCTCTGATTTGACACGCGTCCTGGCCGATCATCACGCCAACATCACCTACGTCGACATCCACGACGCCGGCGAGCCGGTGGCGGACATTTACTTCGAGTTCACCGCCGAGCAGCCGTCGATCGAATCGATTCTCGGCGACATGCGTCAGGTGAACGGCGTCCGGCTGGTCGAGGAGACACCGAACTTCGCGCGCATCTACGGCAAGCGGATCATCGTCATGGGCGGCGGCGCCCAGGTGGGCTTTGTGGCGATGGGTGCGATTACCGAGGCCGACCGGCACAACATCCGCGGCGAGCGCATCTCCATCGACACCATTCCGCTGGTCGGTGAGCAGGAACTGGCGGCAGCGGTCCGCGCCACCGCACGTCTGCCGCGCGTGAAGATGCTGGTCCTTGCCGGTTCGATCATGGGCGGGGCGATCACCGAGGCCGTCAAAGAGGTGCAGAGCTACGGCCTGCGCGTCATCTCGTTGAACCAGGCCGGCAGCGTGACCGACGCAGCCGATCTGGTCGTCAGCGATCCGGTTCAGGCAGGCGTGATGGCGGTCATGGCAGTCGCGGACACGGCGAAGTTTGATCTGATGAAGCAGCTCAAGAAGAGGTACTAGTCGTCTTCGCTGGTCGGTCCAAGGCGGCTTCGCTGGTCGGTCCAAGGCGACTGCGCTGTCGGTCCAAGGTGCCTGCGCTGTCGGTCCAAGGTGACTGCGCTGTCGGTTCAAGGCGACTGCGCTGGTCGGTCCAAGGTGGCTGCGCTGTCGGTCCAAGGCGGCTGCGCTCGTTGGTCCAAGCGACTGCGCTGTCGGTTCAAGGCAACTGCGCTGGTCGGTTCAAGGAGACTTCGCCGGTCGGTGCGACACGGCGTCTCTACCGGCGGACGTTCTTTGGCGCGCATCGTCGGGATCAATCTTCGACAAGAACGAAGAGATCGCTGGATAGAGACGGCGCATCAATCGACGAGCCTCTGTCAGGTCGGCGTCGATGACGTAGTGCTTCAGTAATGCGCTGCGGAAGCAATCCTGAACTTCGTTCAGCGAGCGGCGGCCGATTCGGATGAATCTCGCAAACTCCTTGTCGGTTTTGCACCCGAAGCCCTCAGCGATATTCCGGCACACCGAGTCTGCGGCGTCATCGAGTTGAGATCGAAGCTTGAAATCAGCGGCGAACGGGCGCTTCTTCGTCAGCTCGAAGACCTGCCCTCGCAGCTCGTCGCCCAGCTGCCAGATGATCAACTCGGTGAAATGCCGCGCCGCGGCCATGCACGTTCGGTGAGCATGTGCCGTGCCCGGCCCAGATCAAGCAGTTGCAAGGAATGTACGCAAATTCTCAACGCCTGGTCGCGGAGAGGAGTGGAAGTTTCTGCGACGCAGCACCGACCGCGCCCGCGCAACCGGCTGTCGAAGGCACGTGCACCGAGGGTGAAGGCCCCTTGGACCGACGACGAAGCCGCCTTGGACCGACGCGACGTCTCTTTGGACCACCACCGAAGGCTGCTTGGACCGACAGCGAAGTCTCTTTTGCACCACCCTCGAAGGCTGCTTGGACCGACGACTAAGCCGCCTTGGACCGACAGCGAAGTCTCTTTGGACCACCCTCGAAGGCTGCTTGGACCGACAGCGACGTCTCTGTTGGACCACCTTCGAAGGCTGCGTGGACCCACTGGCGGCGCCGGGGACCTGCGTTAGTGCGATCGTACCTTCTCGAGCACGGTGTCGAGCGCACTCGCGCGCGATTGATGCGCGTGGTGATCGAGAAAGTCGATCACGCGCCGCCGGCAGACCTGATACTCCGGATGCGCCAGGACGGACGTACGTGCCCGCGGCCGCGGGAAGGGTACCGTCAAAACCTCGCCGACGGTCGCTTCGGGTCCATCGGTCATCAGGATCAACCGATCGGCCAGATACAGCGCTTCGTCGATGTCGTGCGTCACCATCACCACGGTCTTCCCTGATTGTTCCCATACGTGAAGCAGCAGATCCTGCAGCTCGAACCGTGTCAGCGAATCGAGCTGCGAGAAAGGCTCGTCCAGGAGCAGGAACCGCGGTTCAACGGCGAGGGCGCGCGCCAGCGACACGCACTGTTGGGTGCCGAGCGAGAGCTGCGCCGGTAGCTGATCGGCCACGTCCCTGATCCCGACGAGGTCCAGGTACTCCTCGGCCGCGACGGCCGCCTCGCGTCGCGAGCGCGCGTGGGCGCCCTGGGATGCGGCGAGCTGAACGTTCTGACGCGCGGTCAGCCACGGCAGGAGACAGGGCGCCTGAAACACGATGGCGCGCTCGGGGCCAGGTCCGGTCACTTCCTTGCCGTCGATGATGACCCCGCCTAGCGTCGCCCGATCGAGTCCCGCCACAATCGACAGCACGGTGGATTTGCCGCAGCCGGAATGACCGAGGATGGTGACGAACTCGCCGGCCTCGACCATCGCATTGACATCCTTGACGGCAATGAACGGCCCGGTCGGCGTCGGAAATACGCGGCTGAGGCCCGTGAGTTCGAGCGGTGCGTTCAAGGAACTTCTCCCGCGACTGGAATGCTCAGTTCGGATACATCGGCGCCATGTTTCTGCATCGACGCCGCAGCTCTGCGTGTTCTCGACCGGCCCGTCAGCGCCGTTGTCAGCGTCGAGATGACATGCGTTCGTACGCGTGCCGCCTCGTCGTCGTGCGCGAGCACGGCCGCGCTGCGCGGGCGCGGCAGCGGGACGTCGATTGGCGTGCCGAGCGTGGCCGGTGGACCCGGCAGGATCGGCACGATGCGATCGGCCAGAAGAATCGCTTCGTCGACGCTGTTGGTGATCATCACGGTGGTGACCCGCCCATCGCCTTCGCCGCACAGTCTTGCCAGTTCTCCCTGCAGCGATTCACGGGTCAGTGCGTCCAGTGCCCCGAGCGGTTCGTCGAGAAACATCACTTGCGGGTCGGTGGCCAGCGCCCTGGCGATCGCCACGCGCTGACGCATCCCGCCCGACAGCTGACGTGGGCGCCTGCCGACGGCGTTGCCGAGTCCAACACGCTCCAGTGTCTTCTGGGCACGATCGCGCTGCTGCTCGCGCGACAGATCCGGAAACGCAGCGCCGACAGCCAGACGGACATTGTCGAGTGCCGTCATCCAGGGCAGCAGCGAGTAGTTCTGGAACACGAACGCGGCGTCGTGCCTGATGCTGGTCAGCGGTTCGCCGTCGATTCGAATGCTGCCGGCATCCGGGGTCGTCAGCCCGGCAAGCAGACTCAGAAATGTCGACTTGCCGCTGCCCATCGCACCGACAATCGCCACGAACTCCCCGCGCTCGACGGTCAGCGATACGTTTTCGAGAACGTGGCGGCTGCCGCCTTTGGCGGGAAACGACTTCGCAACTCCCGTGACCTCGATGAACGGCATCAGGCGGCCCGCAGCTTCGCTTCAGCGATTCCCATCAGCCGGTCCAGAGCGAACCCGACGATGCCGATGGTCATGATCGCCAGAAGGATGTGCGCGTATACCAGGCTGTTGTATTCCTGCCAGAGGAAGCCGCCGACGCCGGGCGTCCCGGTCAGCATCTCGCTGGCGACGATGACCAGCCAGGCGATACCGAGGCTGAGCCGGTAGCCGGTGAACATGTACGGAAGCGTCGCCGGGACGATGATGCGGGTGAACGTGGTGAACTTCGACAGCCGCAGCACCTTGGCGACGTTCCAGTAGTCCTGCGGAATCGCGCGCACGCCGACCATCGTGTTGATGAGCGTCGGCCACATCGAGCAGACCGCGATCGCGAAGAGCGCGGCCGGCTCGGATTTCTGGAACAGTACGAGGCCAAGGGGCAGCCATGCCAGCGGGGAGATCGGCCGCATGATCTGCATGAGGGGATCGAACATCCGGCTGAGGAGCGGTGACACGCCGAGGAGAAAGCCGAGCGGCGTCGCGATCGCGATGCCGAGCAGGAACCCGCGCGCCACCCGCAGCAGGCTGAAGTAGGCCAGGCGCGCAATGCCCTGATCCATCTCACCCCGTTTCGCCATCGGCTCGAGGATGTAGATCTTGCTTTCCTCCCATGTCCGCGCGGGCGAGGGAAGATCAGGAACGGCCCTGCTCGCCGCCCACCAGACAAGGACGGCAAGCCCGATCCCGCACACCGGAAGCAACAGATTGACCAGACGTTTCACCAATCCTGACTCCTTCAGCCAGCGAGGCTGTTGAGAGGAAACGACTTCGCGTACTTCTCGGGATCCTTGCCATCGAACACGCCGTCGAACAGCGTGATCTTCTGTTCCTCCTGGACGTTGACCTTGACGCCGAGCTCCTTCATCGCCTCCAGGTACATGTCCGGACGGATGACACGCTTCGGGATCCCCGTGTAGTCGGGTGCGCCTTTCGTCAGGCCCCAGCGCCGCAGCTGCGTCAGCCACCACTTGCCATAGATCTGGTGCGGGTAGTTGGCGTTACGCTGCGAGAAGATCATGTAGTTCGGGTCCTGTTCCGTCCGTCCGTCGCCGTAGTCGTACTTGCCAAGCAGCCGCTCGAGAATGATGGCGGGTGGACAGTTGATGTAGGTCGGCCGCGAGATCACTTCGGCCGCCTTGGCGCGGTTGTCGAGGTTGTCGAGGTGCACGCTGGCCAGGTGCAGCGCTTTCAGCACGGCTTTCACCGACTTGGGATTCTTCGTCGCGAATTCCTCGGTGAACGCGCACACCTTTTCGGGGTGGTCCTTCCACATCTGCTGCGTGGTGATGACCGTGAAGCCGATACCGTCTTCGATGGCTCGGTTGTTCCACGGCTCGCCGACGCAGAAGCCGTCCATCTTGTCGACTTTCATGTTCGCGACCATTTGCGCAGGTGGGATGGTGATCAGGCTCACGTCCTTGTCCGGGTGGATACCGCCTGATGCGAGCCAGTAGCGGATCCACATCGCGTGCGTACCGGGCGGGAACGTCATCGCGAAGGTGAGCGGCTCGCCGCTGGCCTTGGCCTTGTCCGCAAGCGGCTTCACGTCGGCCGCTTTCTTCACCCCCGCCTGTCTCAGCTTGTTGTTGAGGGTGATCGCCTGGCCGTTTCTGTTCAGCAGCCACGGAATCACCATCGGCTTCACCGGCGAGCCAGCCAGTCCCATCGTCGAGGCGATCGGCATGCCGATCAGCATGTGCGTAGCATGGTTTTCACCCAGCGAGAGCTTGTCGCGGATGACTGCCCATGACGCTTCCTTGGAGATGGTCGATTCAATGCCGAACTTCTTGAAGTAGCCGAGCTCATGCGCCATGACAATCGGCGCGCAGTCGGTCAGCGCGATGATGCCGAAGCGCATCGCAGAGACCTCAGGAGAGTCGTCCGCGTATGCGGAACCCACCCAGCCAGTCGGGAGTCCCGACATCAGCGTGGCGGCGGAGCTGACGCCCGCCGCCTTGATGAACGTTCGTCTCTTCATCTATTTCTCCGCGAGGAATACGTACGTGAGCATCACGTAGGGGTGGCTATAGGAGGCGCCCGGCGTCGTCTCCTTCAGAAACGGTCCCGGGAAGATGTGCGCGTAGCCCGCACCCACCTGGAGTTGCGGTGTGAGCGCCCGGCTCACCTGGACGTCGAGTTCCTGACCGACGTGCCGATCGGCCGCGCCTGTGATGACCCGCCCGACGACGGCATTGCCGACGTTGTAGATGGCGTCCTTGTTTTCCGCGAGCCACCACGAGTGATAGCTGGAGGTAATCGGGAAGCCTCGGAACGGCGTGACCTCGAAGCCTGCGCGCGCGTGGTGGACGTTCTTCCAGCCGATCTGATCCGCAAGGCCGGTCTTGTCGTGCGGGGTTGGATAGAGCTGATCGAACGTGCCGCGAACGTTGTCGGCAGGATCCTTGTCGCCGGAAGCGAAGTTATATTCGCCGATGAGTCGCACGGCCGCGCGACCCGGAAGTGTCTCGCGCATCTGCCAGTGGCCGGCCCAGGCGCTGATGTCGTCGGTGCCCAGCGATCCGCGCTGGAGCGCCATCTCGACGCCGTAGTCGAAGCGTGCCGGGAGTTTGCCAGCGATCCGCACGCCCGTGGTCGTTTCGGTGAGTGTGCCGAGGCCGCCGGCTTCGGCGCGGAGATTGACGTCGCGCTTGAACAGGACGTACGGCTCGATCGTCGCCTGCGGAATGAGCTTCGCACTGGTGCCATACACGCCGGCGAAACGGTTGCCGGCACCGCTCTTGTCGAACTCGCCGTCGAGAATGCGGACCACAGAGGCTGCGAAGACGTCGGCCGAAAAGGCCTTCGACCTGAAGGTGGCCTTCACGCCGTCGAAGGTGCGCGCGGCGTTCAGCCAGCTCACATGTCCGACGAGGCGCTGCTCACCGTAGACGAGCTCCTGGCGGCCGGCGCGGATCGTAACCGGACCGCTCGATGCACCCACGTCGGCAAACGCCATCCGCAGATCCATCGGTGCCTTGAATGGCGTGCCCGTCGGACCGACGGTCTTCTTCGCGACACGCGCATCCTGCACCTGCGCCTGGAAGCTCAGGCTCTTCGATGGCGTGACGATCGCGTTCAGTCGAAAGCGACTCAGCCAGTAGAGATCTTCACGAGTGGAATTGAACCCGAGTCCGTCGAACCCTTCCATGCGTTCGCGGAATTCGCCGCGCAGGCGGAACCACTGAGGGAGCAGCTCGTTGGCGCGATTGAGCACTGGCGGCTTTGTGGGAATGCTGACTGGTGTGGGTGCACCGGGCTGCTGTGCGAGTTGCTGTGCGACGGCTGAAACGGGAATGGCAATCGAGACGAGGGTGAGGCACGCGCGTACAGCGCGAAGAGATCGATCGACCATGTAACGCTCCTTTGGTGAAAGAGTCGGCGCCGAACGTGGCACCGCACTGAGGGCGTCATGGCCTCGTGAGTCGAACAGGGATTCGCGCGGCGTCGGAGCCGCGCCATTCAGGCGAGCAAACGCCGTTCCGATACAAAACAGGCCGGAATGGACAATCGTCGACGCGTCCAGGCGACAACTCCGTTGCCTCGTGGACCGACTTTCCACATTTATGTTGGCGTGACAGCGTTGAAGGCTCAGGACGCCGCGGTTGCGATCATTCGACCGGCTCGCAGCGTGGGTCGGAGACGCTGGCAGCGGCGACTGTTCATTCAAATATGTCTGGTGAATCTGACTCCGACACAGAAACGTTGGCTCGCACCCTATTGCCGTTCACCCGGCACGTGTGTATCTTCGTTCTGGCGGTGCCCTCGGTCACGCGCACCGATCATCGGCAGGCCCTGTTGCCTCGCCTAAGGTCCGCATCGAGCGGATCCGACGCACGTCACGCTCCCCGTCGAGCCTGTCCGCTTCGCTGCCTTGCACGTTGGCGGAACTCCGACTCCAGGGGGTGCTTTGCCTTTACCGCTTCTCGAACGAGCCACACCAGACGGCCTCACCTTTGCGTTCACACGGCGCAGTGTGAGTGCCGTTGCGCTGCGTGAGCGCGAGAGCCCCTCAACGTCCACGTTGCCCGATGCCGACAGTCGCCTGGCGAAGCCGCACAGCGGCGCCGACGGCCGCATGCCGGAGCGCGCCCCAGGTCCCGGCGAGCAGTACCGGTTTCACTTCGACATGAAGAAGTGCATCGGGTGCAAGTGCTGCGTGGTCGCCTGCAACGAGCAGAACGGCAACCCCGCCGCGATCAACTGGCGGCGGGTCGGCGAGATCGAAGGTGGATGGTTCCCGAATGCGACGCGTTCGTATCTGTCGATGGGATGTAACCACTGCCTCGAGCCGACGTGTCTGAGCGGCTGCCCGGTGGATGCCTACACCAAGGATCCGGTGACGGGCATCGTCCGCCACAGCGCGGACGCCTGCATTGGCTGTCAGTACTGCACCTGGAATTGCTCGTACGGCGTACCGCAATACAACGCCGACCGCGGTGTCGTCGGCAAGTGCGATATGTGCCACGGTCGCCTGTCGCTCGGTCAGGCGCCCGCCTGTGTCAGCGCCTGTCCTGAGGGCGCAATCGCCATCGAGATCGTCAACATTGCCGACTGGCGCACGGCGGTCGCAACCACCGGCATCAACACCGGCCTGCCAGCCGACGATTCGAGTCTGTCCACGACCCGGATCACGCTGCCGGACAACCTGCCGCCCAACGCAAAGCCACGTGACATCACGCACGTCACGCCCGAACACCCACATTGGCCGCTGGTGGTCATGACGGTGCTCACGCAGATGTCGGTGGGAGCGTTCACAACGATCTGGCTTCTGCAGCTGCTCGGCGCGTCGTCCGGATTGGGGATTGCGGCGCTTGCCTCGCTGCTGGTTGGAGCCGTGGCGCTGAATGCATCAACGCTGCATCTCGGACGACCGGTGCACGCGTACCGCGCGCTGCGAATGTGGCGCCGCTCGTGGCTCAGTCGCGAAGTGCTCTTGTTCACGAGCTTTTCGCTCGTGGCCGGCCTCTACGCCGCGCTGCTCTGGCTTGGCGGAGGCACTGCCACCGCGGCGCCCTGGATCACCGGCGGCATGACAACGGCGATCGGAGCGCTGACGGTGGTGCTGGGCATCGCTGGTGTCACCGCGAGCGCCTGCATCTATCGGGTGCCCTCGCGGCCAGCCTGGAACACGCGCTACACGCTGCTGCAGTTCAACCTGACCGGTGCCTTGCTCGGGCCGTTGTTCGCCATGGCTCTCGGCGTCGGCGATCAGGAGTGGCTGGCCGTCGCGTCAGCGTCGATGGCCGGTGCGCAGTTCGTGCTGCTCGCGGTCCGGTTCCTGCGCTGCATCGCCTCAGACAGTCTCGAATTGAAGGGAACCGCGCGCCTGCTGTCCACCGTGTTCGCGAAGCATCTGGTGGCTCGCGGCATTCTGCTCGCCGCGGGCGCCATTGTTCTTCCGCTGCTCGTCGCTCCAGCGGTACTCGCCCTCACGCTCGCGATTGCTGCAGAGATCCTGGGCCGCTATCTGTTCTTCGTCAGCGTCGTCCCGAAGCACATGGCCGCACCGTATGTTCCGGTGGAAAGCGAGGCGGCATGAAGACGCTTCGGCAGCTGGTGGGCCTTGATACGCGAGCCGAAGAGTACGCCTACGCGATCGATCCAGTTGCGGGCTACATCTCGGCGCAGAAAGTACCCGACACCTGGGTGAAGACGACCTGTGGGTATTGCTCGGTCGGCTGCGGGATGTTCATCGGCGTCAAGGACGGACGTGCAGTGGCCGTTCGCGGCAATCCAGACCATCCGGTCAGCCGCGGCCTGCTCTGCCCGAAGGGTCTGTCCGAGCACCACACGCTTGATGCGTCAAACCGGGCGACCCATCCGCTGCTCCGCAGGAACGGCCAGCTCACACGCGTGTCCTGGTCCGATGCGATCGAAACGATGGCGTCTCGCTTCCGCGAAGTGCAGGCGCGGTACGGTCCGCAGGCCGTCGGCGTCATCAGCACCGGACAGCTCGTCACCGAGGAGTTCTACACGCTCGGCAAGCTGGTGCAGCTCGGTATCGGCACCTCGAACTACGACGGCAATACGACGCTGTGCATGTCCACCGCCGTGGCGGGGTACAAGCGCTCGTTCGGCAGCGATGGCCCACCCGCGGCCTACGAGGATTTCGACACGGCAGACGTGATTCTGCTGATCGGCGCCAACATCGCCGACAACCATCCGATTCTCTGCCGTCGCCTGCAGTCCAACCCGGACAAGGTGCTGGTGGTTGTCGATCCGCGCGTGACGAAGACCGCCATGATGGCCGATCTGCACCTCCCGATCCGGCCGCGCGCAGACCTCGCGCTGATCAACGCGCTGATTCACGTGGTTATCGCGCACGACATGATCGACCGCGAGTACATCGAACGCCACACGACCGGCTTCGAGGAACTGCGTGAGTCTGTTCGCGACTATAGCCCTGAGCGCGTTGCCGAGATTACCGGCCTGACACCTGAGCTGATTTACCGAACGGCATGGCTCTTCGCCAATGCCGAGCGCGCGCTCATCGCCTGGACGATGGGAGTGAATCACAGCACGAAGGGAACAGAGACCGTCACGGCGATCAATAACCTGGCGCTGATCACCGGAAACATCGGCCGCCAGGGCGCCGCACCGTTCTCCATCACCGGTCAGTGCAATGCGATGGGCACGCGTGAGGCCGGCTTCGCGTCGTGCATGCCAGGCTATCGAAAGTTCGAGAACGCGGCGGACCGCGAGGAGCTGGCGGCACTCTGGAACATTTCCATCGAACGGATCCCGACAGCACGTGGCCTGGCGTATCCCGACATCATCGAGGCCGCGCTCGACAAGCGCATTCGTGCGCTGTGGATCATCGCGACCAACCCCATCGTCTCTTTTCCCAACCTCGGTGTGCTGCAGCAGGCGCTGGAAGGGCTCGAATTCCTGGTGGTGCAGGACGGGTTTCATCCGACGCCGACATCTGCGCACGCTGATCTCGTCCTGCCGGCGGCGATCTGGGGCGAGAAGGACGGGACCTACACCAATTCCGAGCGGCGGGTCAGCAAGGCGAATCGCGCCGTCGCTCCCCCCGGGGAAGCCAAATCCGACTTCGACATCTTTCTTGATCTCGCGTTTGCGCTCGGCGTGCGTGAGGAGCTGTTCCCGGGCTGGACCTCCACCGCCGACGCCTTCGACGAGTGGAAGCGCGTGTCGGCCGGTCGCCTGTGCGACTACTCGGGAATGACCTACGACGCGATCGAGGAGCTCGGCGGCATTCAATGGCCGTTTCCCGAGGGCGCCACGAATCCACAGGAATCCCGTCGCCTTTACACCGACGGCGTCTTTCAAACAGACGACGGCAAGGCGCGACTGCTGCCGGCGGCATGGGAGCCATTCCCGGAGCAGCCGACCACCGCGTTTCCGTTCGTGCTCAACACCGGGCGAACCGTTGAGCACTGGCATACACGCACGAAGACAGCGAATGTGCCGATTCTCGAGCGGCTGTCGCCGCAGGCCTGGCTCGAGATGAACCCCCGCGACGCGCGGACGCTCAAGCTCAAGGCGCAGGATCGGGTCGATGTCGTCTCGCAACGCGGGCGCGTTCGCGATGTCGAGCTCAGAGTGACGGAAACGATCGCTCCCGGACAAGTGTTCGTGCCGTTTCACTATGCCGAGGCGAACGCGAATCAGGTGACGCAGAGCGCCTTTGATCCGATCTCGCGCGAGCCCAATTACAAGCAGTCGGCGGTGAGAGTCGAGAGGACGGTGGCTGCCCGATGACGCGCCTCGTCGTCGTCGGCAACGGCATGGCCGGGATGGCCTGCCTCGAACAGATCCTGAAGTACGCGCCACAATTCGAGGTCACTGTCTTCGGCGATGAAACGCACGTCAACTACAACCGCATCATGTTGTCGTCTGTGCTCGCCGGCGAGAAGGCCGCCGACGACATCGTCCTGAACTCCATCGAGTGGTATCAGCGCCACCATATCGATCTGCGTGTCGGCGTTCGCATCGTTGACGTTGATGCCGATGCGAAGACCGTCACGGGCAGTGACGGCAGCGTCACGCCGTACGACACCCTTCTCCTCGCCACGGGCAGCTCCGCCTGGATGCCGCGGATCGACGGACTGGACAAGGACGGCGTCTTCGCTTTCCGCACGCTGGAAGACACGCGTGCGTTGATCGAGCGTTCCGGGCCGCGGGTGAAGGCCGTGGTCATCGGCGGTGGGCTGCTTGGGCTCGAGGCCGCGCGCGGGCTGCAGGTGCAGGGTTGCGACGTGACGGTCGTCCACCTGATGCCGACGCTGATGGAACGCCAGCTCGACCCGGATGGCGGGTACTACCTGCTCGGCAAGATGGAGGAGATGGGGATCCGCGTGCTCCTCGGACGCACGACCACCGCGATCCTCGGCAACGGGCACGTCGAAGGTGTTGCCCTCTCCGACGACACCTGTATGGAGGCTGATGTCGTCGTCGTTGCCGCTGGCATCCGTCCGAACATCGATCTGGCGATCAAGGCCGGCGTCTTCGTGCAGCGTGGAATCGTGGTCAACGACTACATGGAGACCTCCCACCCGGACATCTTCGCCGTCGGCGAGTGTGTCGAGCATCGAGGCATCTGCTATGGCCTGGTGGCTCCTCTCTACGAGCAAGGGAAGGTGCTCGCGGCAACGATCACTGGCAACCGCGGGGCGACCTACGAAGGCACCGTACAGGCGGCGAAGCTCAAGATCATGGGTGTCGATGTGTTCTCCGCCGGCGACTGGAGCGAGCAGCACGCGGAGCCGGTGCGCTTCGAAGATCGCGCGCTCGGCATCTACAAAAAGCTGACTGTTCGCGACGGCAAGCTGGTGGGCGCGATTCTCGTTGGCGATGTCTCAGACAGCCATCGCTACATGGAGTGGCTGCGCAGCAGCGCAGACATCAGCGGCCAGCGCCGGCATCTGCTGTTTCCGCCGCCGGCCGCGGACGGTGGCCTCGACGTGGCGCAGATGGCGGACGGGGAGACGGTCTGCGGCTGCCTCGGCGTGACCAAGGGCACCATCATCGCGGCGATCCACGAACGTGGCGTCAACACGATGTCGCAGCTCAAGGAGTGCACGCGCGCGAGCACCAGCTGCGGCAGTTGCACGAGTCTGTGTCAGGGTTTGCTGCGCGCGGTGGCGCCGGAGTTCGAGGACGAGCGGAAGACCGTCATCTGCGGCTGTCTGCCATTTGCGGAAGACAAGCTGCGCGACATCCTGCGCAGTCAGCAGCTGCGGTCGGTGCAGGACGTACTCGAGATCTACGGCAACGGCGTTGGCTGTGAGATCTGCAAGCCGGCGCTCAGCTACATGCTCGACATGCTCTGGTGCGGCGACCACGACGAAGACCGCTCGGCGCGGTTCATCAACGATCGAGTCCACGCCAACATCCAGAAGGACGGCACGTTCTCGGTCATTCCGCGGATCCGCGGCGGCGTGACGTCCGCCGACGAGCTGCGTCGGATCGCCGACGTCGCGGACAAATACAAAGTGCCGATGGTGAAGATCACCGGCAGCCAGCGCATCGACCTGCTGGGGGTCAAGAAGGCGGACCTGCCGGCGGTGTGGGCCGACCTCGGG
>DASROF010000067.1:0-2154 GCA_035647075.1 Vicinamibacterales bacterium
GGTCACGCCTGCGACACCAATACTCACAGACAGCGTTCGCTCGGGAAACGGCACGCCGGCGAGTTTGGGAGCAGCTCCGCTCACTGCTTCCCGGATCGCAGTCGCGACACCTTGCGCGGACTGGGCGGTGAAGCCGGGTAGCGCGATGACGAATTCGTCGCCGCCAAACCGGCAGCCAAAGGCGTTTGGGGGAAGGCATTGCGCGATGACGGTGCCGACGAGCCGCACGGCGTCGGCTCCGGTGTGATGACCGTGGGTGTCGTTCAGCGTTTTGAGTCGGTCAACGTCGAGGACCATCATCGCCAGCGGTCCATCTGCGCGACGCGCGGATTCGACGGCATCGCCGAGCCGCCGTTCGAAGCCACGCAGATTGAAGAGACCGGTCAGATCATCCATCTCCGACATGCGGTGCAGTTTTCGTCGATCGTCCGCGAGCTTCGCCGTGACGATGCCGATGGCGAGGAACAAGCCGATCTGCACGATGTCCGCTTCGGCGTAGGCGAACGTCAGCAGGCGAGGATTGCCGATGTGGTACAGCACGATTGCTGCAGCGGCTGCCACCACTCCACCGTACGGGGGAACTGTGATGGCGGCGACGACGATCGGGATGTAGTAGAGGTGCTGAAATGGCGCCGAGCCCGTCCGCGCATCCACCCAGTGGATCACCAGCAGCAGAAGGACGATGAATGGAACTCTGAGGATGCGTCGCGTCATTCGTAGCGCAACGCTTCGATCGGATCGAGCGCGGCGGCCTTTCTCGCCGGATAGAACCCGAAGAACACACCTGTGGCGGCCGCGACGCCAAACGACATGGCGATCGACTGGATGGTCACATCGGTCGGCCACTGCAGCAGCTTGGTGACGCCGTAAGACAGCCCGATGCCGAGGACGATGCCAATCAGGCCACCGGCGAGGCTCAACACGACCGACTCGACGAGAAACTGCGTGAGGACGTTGATGTCGCTGGCGCCAATCGAGAGGCGTAGCCCGATTTCACGCGTCCGCTCGGTGACCGACACCAGCATGATGTTCATGATGCCGATGCCGCCGACGATGAGCGATACGGCGGCGATTCCGGCAAGCAGATACGTCATCGTGTCGGTCGTCGACGTCAGCACAGTCGTCATCTCCGCCTGCGTGCGCACCATGAAATCGTCGTCTTCGCCCGGCCTCAGCTTGTGACGGTCGCGAAGCACGGTTCCGATCTGCGCGGCAACACGATCGAGCGGCACACCGTTTTCGGCAGCCAGCGTGATGCTGCTGACGTGAGTGACTCCAAGCAGTCGCTTCTGCACGGTCGTATAGGGAACGATGGCGGTGTCGTCCTGGTCCTGCCCGAACGCCGCCTGCCCTTTGCTCGTCAGCACGCCGATCACGCGGAACGGCTGGTTGTTGATGCGCACGGTCGAGCCGGTCGGATCGGCGCCCGGTCCAAACAACTGGTCGCGCACGACGGAGCCGAGCACCACGACCTTGGCGCTGGAGCGAACTTCCTGCATGGAGAAGAACGAGCCGAACTGCACGGGCCATGAGCGCAGGTCCGTGAGCTCTTCGCCGGTGCCCTGCACCTGGGTATTCCAGTTCGCGTTCTCGGCGATGATCTGTGTCCGCGTGTTCAGACCGGGAGAGACGTATCGCACTCCCGGAATCTGCCGAATCGCCTCCGCGTCATCGTCCGACAGCGTCGTCACGGCGCCCTGACCCTGACGAACGGGACCGAACCCGCCGGCGCCGGCATTGACGGTGATCACGTTCGACCCGGCGCTCTGGATCTGACGC
The DNA here is from genome assembly GCA_035647075.1 of Vicinamibacterales bacterium. Lineage (GTDB taxonomy): Bacteria > Acidobacteriota > Vicinamibacteria > Vicinamibacterales > UBA2999 > Gp6-AA40. The sequence continues at coordinate 1,780 of DASROF010000067.1, forward strand.
TCGATCGACGTACGCGCGCCCGAGCCGATCGCCACCATCACGATGACAGCGGCGACGCCGATGATCATCCCAAGCGCCGTCAGCGCGGTCCGCATCGCGTTTCGCCGAAGCGCCTTCAGAGCGACGATGAATGTCATCAAGAAGGACATCACTCTGGTCCCTTGTCGATAGAGCGCGTCGCCCAATGGGGTGCGGGGCTCTGTTCGAGCTCAGTGGTGTCCGTGTTCCGAATCCCGACTACGGTGGCCGGACCGCGCTGCGAGGGCTTGTTCGACCGCTGGCCGCCAGCTCCGTGAGCTGGCTGGCCGCCCCAGCCTTCTCGCGCGGTCGGTACATTTGAGTCGGCCTGACCTCCGTAGGGATTCGTCTCACGGC
>DASROF010000068.1:0-6355 GCA_035647075.1 Vicinamibacterales bacterium
CGCAGCACCTTGACGGGCAGGCGTTCGCCGGGCTTGGTGCGCGCCACCTGGAGACGGAACTGGCGGCTGTCGCGCACGGGCTTGCCGGCGAATTCCAGTACCACATCACCGCTCTTGACGCCCGCCTTGTCCGCCGGGCCCTTCGGGATGACGTCGCCCACCAGGGCGCCCTGATTGTCCTTGAGGTTGAATTGGCGCGCGAGAGCCGGAGTGACGTCCTGGATCATCAGGCCGACATAACCGCGCGTGACTTTTCCATCGCGCACGAGTTTTTCCATCACGTCACGCGCCATGTTGGAGGGAATGGCGAAGCCAATTCCCTGGTTGCCCCCGCTGCGGCTGAGAATCGCTGTATTGATGCCTATGAGACGGCCTTCCACATCGACGAGCGCGCCGCCGGAGTTGCCCGGATTGATGGCGGCGTCGGTCTGAATGAAGTCCTCGAAGGTCGAGACGCCGAGGTTCGTCCGGCCGACGGCCGACACGATGCCCAGCGTGACGGTCTCGCTCAGCTGATACGGGTTGCCGATCGCCAGCACCCACTCGGCGACCTTCAGCTTCGACGAGTCGGCCCACGGCATGGTTGGAAGGCGGGTCGCGTCGATCTTCAGCAGCGCCAGGTCTGTCGCCGGATCGGTGCCGATCAGTGTTGCCGGCAGCTCACGCTTGTCGGACAGGGTGACCGTGACGTCGAGCTTCTCGATGGTGAGGTTGTTCTGGTCGGCCTCCCCGGTGACGACGTGGTTGTTGGTGAGGATGTAGCCGTCCGGGCTGACGATGACGCCGGAACCGACGGCGTTCGAGATCCCGCGCTGCGATCGGATCCCGCTGCGGCCATAGAGCAGCCGATCGAGCGGGTTGTAGTAGTCCTGCCGGACCGTCTGCTTGGCGGAGATGTTGACCACGACGGGGATGGTTCGCTCGGCGATCCGGCTGAAGTCGGGCAACGTCTGCGCACCGTTGACCGGTATCGGTGCGTTCACCGCCGGCGCCGGCGTTGACGGCCGGTTCTGCGCACCCGCTTCGTTTGCCTCGCGCATGCGGCCGGTCAGCACCATGCTGGCGGCAAACGCAATCGCCACCAGCATCAGGACAGAGAGAAATTTGTGTTTGGTCATCACCACACCATTACGACACCTGAATTCGCCGCGCCACGCCGTTCGGCGCCTTCGGGCACGTCACCGTCAGTACCCCGTTGCGCAGGTCGGCGGTCACACGGTCGCCGTCGACAGGGATCGGCAGATGGAACATCCGGCTGAAGCTGCCGTGGCCGCGCTCGACCCGATGATATTGCTCGCACTGAGGGGTCCGCTCGCGCCGCGTGCCGGCGATGGTCACCCGGCCCTCGTCGATGCGGATGTCCAGGTCGTCGCGGCTCATGCCGGGTACTTCGGCCGTCAGCACGTACTGGTCCGGCGTTTCGTAGATGTCGACCGCGGGTGTCCACCCGGCCGGGCCAGGTGCATAGCGGTCCAATTTCTGTTGGATCGCGAGAAGGTCGCGAATCGGGTCCCAGCGTGCAAACGCCACGGCGAAATCGTAACCCTTCGCGGGTGTCCGGCGTCAATGCCGAATGGCCCGTCCTGAGCGAGCGAAGCGAGTCGAAGGGTGCTACGATCGCTAGGTTGTACTGATCGACATCATGGCTACCTTACAAGCAACCCGAATGAAGAAGGGCATGCTGATCAAGATGGACCAGGATCTCTTCCGCGTCCTGGACGTCCAGCATGTCACGCCCGGCAACCTGCGCGGTTTCGTCCGCGTGAAGATGCGCAATATCCGCAGTGGTCTGCTCGCGGACAACCGGTTTCGCTCCGAGGACACGGTCGAGCGCGAGATTCTGGACGAGCGCGAAATGCAGTACCTGTATAAAGACGGCGACGACTACTACTTCATGGACACGGTGTCGTTCGAACAGGTCCATCTGTCGAGCGAGGCATTGGGGGAGTCGGTCAATTACCTCAAGTCGGAGATGACGATCCAGGTCGAGTTCTACGGTACCGAGCCGGTGGGCATCGAGTTGCCGGTGACCGTCGATCTGAAGGTCGTCGACACCGCGCCTGGCATCAAGGGCGCCACCGCCAGCAACCAGATCAAGCCGGCCACAACTGAGACCGGTCTCGTCGTGAGCGTGCCGCCGTTCGTGAATCCCGGCGACATGATCCGCGTCAGCACGGAAACGGGCGAGTACCTGGCGCGCGCCTAGTCCCTCATGGACGTCGTTCATCACCCCAACCACGGCTGGATCGAAGTCATCGTCGGCAGCATGTTCAGCGGCAAGAGCGAGGAGCTCATCCGCCGCCTGCGACGTGCCCAGATCGCCCGGCAGAAGGTCCAGATCTTCAAGCCGGTGATCGACCGGCGCTACTCAGACGACCACATCGTGTCGCACAGCGAGATGCGCATCGAGTCGTGCGCCGTGACCAGCTCCCGCGAGCTGCTGGATCACGTGGCCGCGGAAACCGAGGTCATCGGCATCGACGAAGGGCAGTTCTTCGATCAGGAGCTGCCGATGATCTGCGACACGCTGGCCAGCCAGGGTAAGCGTGTCATCGTGGCCGGGCTCGATCAGGATTACCTCGGAAAGCCGTTCGAGCCGATGCCACAGTTGCTGGCCATCGCGGAATACATCACCAAGACGCACGCCATCTGCATGGTCTGCGGGAGTCCGGCCAACCACACGCAGCGTCTCGTCACCAGTGGAGATCGCGTCCTCGTCGGGGCAACGGGTCTGTATGAGGCGCGCTGCCGGAAGTGCTTTGATCCGCTGCTCGCCGGCCCGCCAAGGTAAACTCCCGCAGCTTCGCCGATCCGAAATTGCATGATCGGCGTCCAATGCAGCAGTGACTGGCATTTCACTTGAAATACAACTGCTCTGATGGGCCCGGAGACGCTCATGCCGTGGTTCGCGTGGGGCGCACCGCGTTTGCTCTTCGTACTCGGTCTCGGATTTCTCGGGGCCAATCTCAAAGTCGCCGTTGATTTGATCAGGTACAGGCAGCGCCGGCAGCATGCGCTGCTGACATGGCGAGGTCCGCGTCCCGTCTACTACCGTCTCAACATGCTGCTCGCCGTGACGCTCGGGCTCCTGCTCGCCGCCAAGCTCGTCCGCAAGGAGCCGGACCGCGCCTTCGGCGAGGCGATGATGTTCGTGTATTACGCCTGTCTGTTTCCCCTCAGCACCCGGATCGCGCGCGGGTTCTACGGCGACGGCGTCTGGTCCGACAGCGGGTTCATGCGCTGGTCCCAGATTTCGGCGATCTCGTGGAAGGAAGAGCGCGACGTCACGCTGATTCTGATTTCCCACTTCCGGAACATTGCCCGCCGCCTCCAGGTCCCCGGCGACCTGTACGGCGAGGCCCGCCGTGTGCTCAGGGAGAAGGTTCGCGAGCATACGCTCCGGATCGGCGGCTCGGGCCTGGACCTGGGGTCCCGGGCCGAGGACGACGCCGTGTAAGTGGGTTCAGGGGTTCAGATGGTTCAGGGAGTTCAGAAGGTCTGGTTCAAGAGTTTTGGAGGCGTTGGAGCAGTGTGTAACCCACTCAGAAGATGTCACTTGCGCCGAACAACCCCAGGACCCGGAACCCCCGGAACCCAGTGAACATGACCTCCTGAACCCTCTGAACCTCTTGAACCCCCTGAACTGGTTCAAGTGCAAACCCGATAAACTTCGTGCATGCCAGCACGTCCAACCTGGAAGGGTTTCCTCAAGGTCAGCCTGGTCAACATCCCGGTCAAGGTGTTTCCCGCGACCGAGTCGGCGGCGACCATCTCCTTCAACCAGCTCCACGCCGAGTGCCAGACGCGGATTCAGCAGAAGCGGTGGTGCAGCCACTGCGAACGCGAAGTGCCGCACTCCGAGGTGGTGAAGGGCTATGAGTTCGAGAAGGGTCGCTACGTCGTCGTGGGCGATGAGGATATCCAGAAGGTCCGCGTCGAGTCGACGCGTGTGATCGACCTCGCGCAGTTCACCGACGACACGGCCATCGATCCGATTTACGTCGATCGCGCCTACTACCTCGCGCCCGATGGCCCCGTCGCGTCAGAAGCGTTTGCCGTGATGCGCGAAGGGATGGCGGGGAAGGCGGGCATCGGCAAGGTTGCGCTCTACGGACGCGAATACCTCGTCGCGGTCAAGCCGCAGAAGAAGGGGCTCGTGATGTATACGCTGCATCACGACGCGGAGATCCGCAGCATCGACGAGATCGAGGAGCTGAACTCCGTCCCGTCGAAGGTCAGGCCGGAAGAGATGAAGCTCGCCAGGCAGGTGGTGGCGACGTTCGACGGTGAGCTGAACCTGAAGGATTACAAGGACGAATACCGCGAAGGGCTGCGTCAGATCATCGACGCGAAGATCGCCGGCGAGGAGATCGTCGCCACCGAGGTCGAGGATCCGCCGAAGGTCGTGGATCTGATGGAGGCGCTGCGCAAGAGCCTGAACGCGGTGAGTACCGAGAAGAAGAAGCCGGTGAAGGCCGCGCTCAAGAAGGCGAAGGCCAAGTCGTCGGCCCTGGCTAGTGCGAAGGCCGCGAACGGCGCGCGCAAGCGCAAAGCGGGCTAACTGCCGTCCACGAGCCTAACGTAATGTCCGGCTTTAGCCGGACCAGCCTGACAGTGCCGCGAATCGGACGTTCCGCCCTCATCAACGCAGGCCTCGCGATGGCCGCCGTGCTTCTGCTGGTCGTCATGGAGCGGGTCACCGGCCGTATTGGCGTCAACGAGGGCCGGGGCTGGGACGGCGTGGACTACACCAACATGCTGAACGGCTGGGACCATGGGACGGTCAATACCGCCCTCCGGCCGTTGATCGTCCTTGTCAACCGTCCCGCCTATCGTCTGATGAAGGACCCGGTCGGCGCGTTCCGCGCGATGAACTATCTCTACATCGGCGTGCTGTGCTTCGCTGTCTGCCTGTTGTTCGATCGCTACTCGAGCGATACCGCCGCCAAAGTCCTCCTGGTTCTCAACCTGTTCGTGTCGATTGCCATCGCCAAATACGTCGCGTTCTACCCCGTCCTCATCGATGCCGGCGCGTACGCCGTCATCGTGCTGGCCATCTATTTCATCGTGACGGGCCCGCGGTTGGCGGCTGCCATCGTCGTCGGGGTGGCAGTGCTGGCACGCGAGTTCGCGATCGCCGCGATCGCGTTTGGCGTGGTTCGCGATATCCGGCGTCGCGTGCCGGTGCACGTCATTGCCATCACATACGCGCCCGCACTTGTCATCTATTTTGTTTGGCGATCGCGCGTCACACAAAAGTTCGCCGGCCACTCCGAACCGCTGGGTTATGCCCGCCTGATCAGCAACCTCCATCTCTGGCAGGATCCGTTCTTTGCCGCGCTGTTCGTCTACTTCGCACTCACCGTCTTCGGAGGCGTCAGCCTGTTTGTGATGGCGAGGTGTGGCGTGGCGCTGAGGCACTGTCTGCGTGAGCCAGAGTGGGCTGTCTACAGCGCGCTTGTGCTCGCGGCCGCCGCCTTCGGCGACGCTGATCTGTGGCGTTACCTCGCGTACTTGCTTCCTGCTGCAGTCGTCTTGTTTGCCGTGTGTGCGCGAGAGGGAGCGCTGCCGCGGCGCCACATGGTCACGGCGGCGATTGTCTGCGTCGCGACGATCCTGACGCAGCGTCCGTTCCAGCCTGTCGACCTGAGCGCCTACTTCCTGGATTGGTTCCCGTACTACATTCGCAAAGGTGAGAACCTGCCGTTCCTGGCGTCCGTACCATCCCTGTGGCCGGTATGGGGGTGGCGGTTCCTCATGGTCACCGGCCTGCTGTGGCTACTTGCCGTGTTCGCTCCGCAGCCAGAAGTCGGTCAACCGATCGCTGATGTCGTGCCGGACCGGCCGGCACACTCGTAGTGTCCGGCTTCAGCCGGACCATCCAGTTCGCACCCTTTCGATTCCCGCGCGTCTAACAGCCTGCTCGTTGCTTCATCCATTCCGCGGCTCAAACGTCCGAGCTGACTCGATCAACTCGAACGGGTTGATGGAAGACGCGCGGATGAATCGCTCCGCCCGATTTCCGCCTACGGTCGGAAGTCGGCCTTGCCTACGCGTCAGCCGCCGCAGTCCACGACGGCTTAAACGAAGTGTCCGGCTTCAGCGGAACTGAACCTACCGATCGTGCACTTACTGAACCGGACCTTCTGAACCCTGAACCACTTGAACCCGCTGAACCCGCTGAACCCGTTCAGCGCCCCAGCCTCTTCCGCTCAGCCAGTATCAAGTTGTATTCAGCGGTGCGCTTCCAGACCCGATTCGACATCTCCGTCAACTGCACGGCTTTCAACCCGTAATAGAGAAACGCTGCGCCAAGCGCTCCGATGATCCCGTAGCGCAGGATCATCAACGCCGT
>DASROF010000069.1:0-32948 GCA_035647075.1 Vicinamibacterales bacterium
ATCATGAGCTGGCTGTTTCTCAACGAGCTGCGCGATCTCGACAAGGGACCCGCGGCGTGTGACGTGTTCTTCTCCTCCAAGGGGCACGACGCGCCGGCGCTCTACAACGTGCTGATCGGCCTGGGCCTGCTGCCCGCCGACATGCTTCACCAGCTGCGCCGCCTGCACGGGCTGCCTGGACACCCGCACGTCGAGACGCCATTCATCCAGGCAAACACCGGCTCGCTTGGCATGGGAATCTCCAAAGCCAAGGGAATGGCGCTGGCCAATCGCCTGAAGGGCGCGCCACGACGCATCTTCGTGTTGACCGGCGACGGCGAGCTCCAGGAAGGACAGCTCTGGGAGTCGCTCGGGTCGGCCGCGAACCTGGGTCTCGGAGAGATCGTGGCGATCGTCGATCACAACAAGATTCAGTCGGATACCTGGGTGGCGTCGGTCAGTAATCTCGGTGACGTCGAAGCCAAGTTCCGCGCGTTCGGCTGGCACGTCGTCCGTTGCGACGGTCACGACGTCGCCTCGTTGCAACGAACCTTCCGCTCACTGGGAAGCATCTCCGACACGCCAAAGGTCATCGTTGCCGACACGGTGAAGGGGAAAGGCGTCAGTTTCATGGAAGGGCCGGCGACGAAAGCCGGAGAGCTGTACGGGTTCCACTCAGGGGCGCCGAACGAACTCAGCTACACCGCCGGGGTGTCGGAGCTGCTCGCTGCCGCGAACACGCTCTTCGGTGAGCTCGGTCTGGGTGCCGTCGCGACCGACACGCGGATACGGAACCCGCGGCGTGAGCCGCGCCAGACAGACAACCTGATCGCCGCCTACGAACGGGCGCTCGTGGAACAGGCTGAACGGCATCCGCATCTCATTGCTCTCGACGCCGACCTCGTCAAGGACTGCGGCCTGATCGCCTTCGCGAAACGGTTCCCGGAACGGTTCGTGGAGTGCGGCATCGCCGAGCAGGACATGGCGTCCATGGCGGCGGGCATGGCTCGCCGTGGCGCGCTGCCCATCGTGCACTCGTTCGCCTGCTTCCTGGCGGCCCGGCCGAACGAACAGATCTACAACCAGTGCAGCGAAAGTTCGAGGGTGATCTACGTCGGCTCGCTTGCCGGCCTGCTGCCCGGCGGGCCAGGTCATTCGCACCAGTCTGTGCGCGATATCAGCGCGCTGGGCTCGGTGCCGAAGCTGGTGCTGGCTGAGCCGTGCTGCGAAGCCGAGGTCGGTGCGCTCGTTGACACGCTCGTGAACACGCTGACAGACAGTGCGTACTTGCGGCTCGTGTCCGTGAAGTGGCCCATGCCCTTTACGTATCCGCGTCAGCACACCGTCCGAGTCGGGGCAGGGTGGACGGTCAGGGACGGGTCAGACCTCGTGGTGTTCGGCTACGGCCCATGGATGCTCGCGAACGCATTCGAGGCAGCGAGGCAGCTCGAAGAAGAATCCGGAGTGACGGTGCGCCTCATCAATCTGCCATGGCTGAACCGGATCGACGCGTCATGGCTGAGCGAGGCCGTTGGAACGTGCCGGGCGGTCGTGACGCTCGACAACCATTACGTCCACGGTGGCCAGGGCGAGATGATCGGTGCGGCGCTCGCCGAGCTCGGCCTCGCAGCAACGCCACGATTGACGCGCGTCGGTGTGACCGAGCTTCCTGAATGCGGCACGAACGATGAAGTGCTCGCGTACCATCGACTCGACATCACGTCGCTCGTTCAGGCGTTCCGCGGGGCGTTGCCGCAAACGTCCGTCGAGCACAGGGCCACTCAACTCACATGATCGTCCTCTTCTGGGATATCGACGGAACGCTGCTCACCACAGGGAAGGCTGGCGTTCCAGCATGGGAAGCGGCCGTTCGCGAGGTCACCGGTCGGGCATTCCAGCTCGCGACTATTCGGGTTGCCGGGCTGACTGATTTCCAGATTGCTGTGCAGACGTTCAAGATGCTCGGTCTGGATCCGGAAGAGGCAACCGTCCGGCGCATGGTCCGCCGCTACGAGGAGCTGCTGCCGTCGTTCCTGCCGTTGAAGAACGGAACCGTGCTTCCAAATGTCCGCGAGATTCTCGAAAGCCTCGAGAGCCGGGTAGACGTGCGCTCGTATCTGCTGACAGGTAACACGCGCGGCGGCGCGCGAGCCAAGCTCACGCATTACAAACTGATGCCGTTCTTCCCGGACGGGGCATTTGCCGAAGATGCCGGCGACCGTTCGACGGTCGCCACGCGCGCGCTCGAGCTGGCGAAGCGATGCGGGCCCGTGACGGACGAAGCGGTCTTCGTCATCGGCGATACCCCGCACGACATCCACGGCGCCAATGCGATCGGAGCGCGCACCATTGCCGTCGGTACCGGCGGTTACACGGTCGAAGAACTGAGAGCTCTTCAGCCGTGGCGAGTGTTTGCCGAACTGCCCCCACCTGACGAGTTCATCCAGCTGATCGAGCGTGGCCGGTCTGAGACGGCGGCGATTGGCGCACGCGCCGCTGGAGATCATCAGTGAGAGGCCAGCGGCTTCTTCGGAAATTCCCGGGCGTGTGGCGCCTGACGCGTCTGGCCAGGCGCTGGTATCACGCGCGTCGCGATGCGTATCCGGACTGGCGGGAGATCATTCAGGCGAACAGCGAGCTGTGGAATTCGGCGCGTGCCTCGGCGCACGGCGGCCCGCGCGTCCTGATGGCGACGGCTATCGGCTCGTATGCGCACGCCGTGACTCTGGAAAGCGCGCTGGCGGCCGCATTGACCTTCCGTGGGGCGGAGGTCCACGCCCTGCTGTGCGACGGGTCGATGACCGCCTGCGCGGAGTGCGAAGCGTCGCTCTATCCGAACCTCGAGCGTTTCGCGCAGCGCGGCCCCGCGCGTGACCTCTGTCGCGACTGCATGTGGCCGGCGGAGCGCGTCTATCGCCAGCTCGGGATCACGGTTCACAAGTACAGCGACTGGCTGACCACCGAGGATCGCGCGGAGGCACGCCGCATCGCCGACGGCGTGGCGGTGCAGGACGTGCGCGGGTTTATCTACGACGGCCTGGCGCTCGGCGAGCACGCGTATGCCGGGGCGCTGCGCTTCTTCGCGACGGGCAGCCTTGACGACGAACCTCAGGCCGGACCGATTGTCAGGCGATATCTCGAGTCAGCGCTGCTGACGGCGTTCGCCACACGCCGGCTGCTGCGCACGATTCAGTTTTCGTCGGCCGTCGTCACGCACGGGATCTATGTGCCGTGGGGCATCATCGCGGAGGTCTCGCGGCAGGAGAAGGTGCACGTGTCGACGTGGAACGTCGCCTACCGAAAGCGCCGCTTCATTTTCAGCCACGACGATACGTATCACCACACACTCCTGTCCGAGCCGAAAGAGCACTGGGAGAATCTCCAGCTGACCGCAGGACAGGAAACAGAGCTGATGAACTACCTGCGCAGCCGCCGCGAAGGGCTGTTCGACTGGATCGTGTTTCATCGTCCCAACCGGCAGGAGCCGGAAGAGATCGGCCGCCGCGTCGGCCTCGATCGCGGAAAGCCGGTGATCGGCCTGCTCACCAACGTCTCCTGGGATGCACAGCTGCACTATCCAGCGAACGCATTTCCAAGCATGCTCGAATGGCTGGTGCAGACGTGCGAGTACTTCGCCACGCGTCCTGAACTCCAGCTCCTGATCCGTGTGCATCCGGCGGAGATCAGCGGCTTCCCGGTTTCGCGACAGCCGATTCTGGCGGAGCTGCGAAAGCGGATTCCGCAGCTCGCCCCGAACATTCACGTGGTGCCGCCGGAGAGCGGTCTGAGCACCTATGGGCTGATGTCACTGTGCAACGCCGCCATCATCTATGGCACGAAAATGGGCGTTGAGTTGAGCAGCGTCGGCATCCCGATCATCGTCGCGGGCGAAGCCTGGGTGCGCAACAAGGGGATCACCTACGATGCGAGCTCCCGCGAGGAGTACTTCACGCTGCTCGAGCAGCTGCCTTTCGCGGAGGGGCTGAGCCCGGCACAGCTGACGCGGGCACGGCGCTACGCCTACCACTTCTTCTTCAACCGGATGATCCCGCTGCCGTTCATTGAGCCAAATGCGGGATTCCCCGTGTACCGCCTCGAACTGAATCGGCTCCAGCAGCTCCTGCCCGGCGACACCGGTCTGGACACGATTTGTGACGGCATTCTCGGCCGCATGCCGTTCGTGCTTGGCAATCCGCAAGCGCCCGCCCGACAACCGGAACTGGTCGCTCCTTAACTCCCAACTACCAATTCCCAACATCCAGAACACGAACTTCGTGGCTCTTTGGAGTTGGCAGTTGGGAGTTGGGAGTTTAGTCTGTACCCCGCCTTGCTGACCGTTGCTGCATTCACGTTCGCGCTGGTGGCCTCGCTTGTCCTGGGGGCCGTCGTGCGTCGTTTCGCGCCGACGATCGGGGCGGTCGTGCCGCCGCGTCCCGATCGGTGGCACCGGGCGCCGACGCCGACGATGGGTGGGATTGCGATCGCGCTCGCGACGATGCTCGGATTCGTCGTTGTCGCCTGGCAGCCGTCGATCGTCGCCAATCTCATGCCGTGGGCGGCTGTGCTCGCGGCATCGCTCGCGATGTCGATCGTGGGAATCCTGGACGATCGGCTGCAGCTCTCACCGGTGGCAAAGCTGGTGGCCTCGCTCGCCATTGGCGCGTTCCTGGTGTTCGCGCTCACGGGTACGGAACCCGACGCGGCCAGACGCACGCTGCACACGCTCATTGCCATCGTATGGTTCGCAGGCGTCTGTCATGCCTTCAATCTGCTCGACAACATGGACGGCCTGGCCGCCGGGGTGGCGCTCATCGCGACCGCGTTCTTCGCCTATCTGCTGGCGGACGTGTTGGGGATGGCGATGGTCGTGCTGCTCGTGTCGCTGGCGGGCGCGCTGCTCGGGTTTCTCTATTGGAACCGGCCAGCGGCGCGGCTGTTCATGGGCGATTCGGGGAGTCTGTTCATCGGCGCGATGCTCGCCTCGACGTCTCTCGTTCCGGTGTTTGACGACGGCGTCTCACTCTCCAGTCCGATCGTCCCCATTGCGTTGATCCTGACGGTGCCGCTGTTCGACACCGCGTTCGTGCTGGTGCTGCGGCGGCTGGCGGGCCGCAGTGCTACCAAGGGCGGCACCGATCATGTGTCGCATCGCCTGGTGTCGCTCGGATTCTCCGAGCGCAGCGCCGTTCGCATTCTGTACCTGCTGGGGCTCGCGTCCGGCGGTGTCGCGGCCGTCATGGTGTTGAACGACCGGATCGAGCCCGAGCTGCCGATGGTGGCCGGGTTCGGCGTTGTCATGACGCTCGTCGGCATCTACCTCGCGCGCGTGCCGGCATACAACGCCGAGGACTTCCTGGCCCTTCAGAAGTCGTCGTTCGCGCCGTTTCTCAAGGACCTTGCCTTCAAGTGGCACGCAGGGCAGGTGATGCTCGATCTGATCCTGATCACCGTGTGCTACTACGCGGCGTACCGTCTGCGGTTCGATGTCAAGGACTTCGACGAGTTTCTGCCGTTCGTCATGGTCTCGTTGCCGGTGGTGCTCGGCTGCAAGCTGGCCGCGTTGTACGTGTCAGGCCTGTATCAGCGTTCGTGGGACACCTTCGGGCTGCGCGACTTGTCCGTGGTCGCGCGCGGCGTTGCGATGGGATCGCTGCTGTCGGTTGCGGCCGCCTTCTATTTCTATCGCGAGGTCACGGACCCGAATCGCATCGTCGGCGCCTCGCGCGTCGTGTTTGTGCTCGACGCGATCCTGCTGGTGGTCGCGATCATCGCCACTCGCGTATCGTTCCGCATGATGAACCTCGCCGCCGCCACCCGGAACAAGCGCAGCCGACGCGTGCTCGTCTACGGCGCGGGAAACTTCGGCCGCATGCTGGTGCGCGAGATGCGCGCGAACACAGCCTGGAACATGAATCCGGTGGCGTTCATCGACGATGACGCGGCGAAGGTTCATCGGTGGATCGTTGGCGTGCCGGTACGCGGCTCGATCGAAAGCCTCGAGGCCACGATGCGGCAGTATGGAGTCGACGAGGTGATTCTCAGCAGCCGCGCCATCAACGGCAGCGTCGAGACGCGCATCCGCGAGATCTGCACCCGCACCAATCGGCCGGTCCGCCGCCTGCATATGGAGATCAGCTGAGAGTCGGAATCGACGGTCGGGCCTTCGCCTCTCCCGCGCCCGGTATCCGGCGCTACGTCGAAGGGCTCGTGCCCGCGCTGCTGGCGCTCGAAGACGCGCCGGAAATTGTTGCGCTCGGGGGACAGGCGGACGCGGTGCCGCCGCAGATTCAGCGCGTCGGAGAGCGGCGCCATCCGCCGACGAACGCCGGCTGGACGCTCGTGGGTCTTCCGCGTGCGGCTGCGGACGCGCGTGTCGACGTGCTTCATGCTCCTGCCTATACGGCCCCATTCTGGTCGCCCGTCCCAGTCGTGCTCACCATCCACGACATCAGCTACGAGAGGAACCCGGAGTGGTATCCGTATCGTCGGGACTGGATGCGCCGGGCGTTTTACCGATGGAGCGCGCGGGCGGCCGATCACGTGTTGACGGTGTCATGGTTTTCCGCGTCGGAGATTGCGGAGATGTACGGGCTCCCGGCCGACCGGATGACGGTGGTGCCGCTCGGAGTGTCCGGCGAGTTCACGTCGGCGGCTGCGGCCTTACCGTCCGAGTTGCCGTCAGAAGTCACGACACCATTCCTCCTCCACATCGGCGACTTGCATGAGCGCCGGAACCTGGCGATTGCGGTGGAGGCCGTCCTCGAGGCACGACGGCACTTCGGCGCGTTGCCCGCCCTGTCGCTCGTGCTTGTCGGCACCGACCGTGGAACGGGCGAGGCCTTGAGTGCGTTGGCAGCCACGGCCGGAGCGCCTGAAGCGGTCGTCCGCATCGACCGCGTCGAGGAGCCCGTACTCCGCGAGCTCTATCGGTCCGCGACGGCATTCGTATATCCATCCAGATACGAGGGCTTCGGGCTTCCATTGCTCGAGGCGATGGCCAGCGGGACACCCGTCATCGCCTCGCGTGCCGCGTCGATTCCAGAGTTGACCGGCGATGCCGCGATCCTGCTCGACCCGGACGATGCACCGGGGTGGACGGAGGCGGTGATTCGCGTGACGCAGGATGAGGAATTCAGGCGCGAGCTATGTGCCCGTGGCCGCGCCCGCGCCGCGCTCTTCACGTGGGCGCGCACCGCCCGCGCCACCATGGATGTCTATCAGACGTGCCTGGCCCGGTCCGCCAAGCGGACGAGGCAGAAGGTCACCCGGACGACGTGACATCGCCGGACGTCTCGGTCGTCATCGTGACGTGGAATGGGCGGCAGTATCTGGACGCCTGCCTCGATGCAGTCGCCGCGCAGCAGGGCGTTCGAGTTGAAACGATCGTCGTCGACAACGCGTCCTCCGACGGGACCGCCGCGCACCTTCGCGAGCGGTATCCGTCGGTTCGTCTCATCGCGCTGCCCGAGAATCGCGGCTTCGCTGGCGGCAACAATGCTGGCGCTGCTGAGGCACGGGCTCCGTTTGTCGCGTTCCTCAACAACGACACCATTGCCGAGCCGGGATGGCTGGGGACGCTCCTGGCAGGCCTTGACGAAGCGAGCGGCTTCGCGCTGGTCACCTCACGCATTGTCTATATGCACGATCCCCGCGTCATCGACAGTGCTGGCGACGGCTTTCTGCGAGTCGGAGGTGCCTTCAAGCGTCTGCACGGACGCCGGTCCGCCGACGGCGACGAGACGCAGGAGGTGTTTGGCATCTGTGGCGCCGCATGCCTGATGCCCAGGAAAGTCTTCGATGAGCTGGGTGGGTTCGACGAGGATTTCTTTGCCTCGCATGAAGACGTCGATTTGTCTTATCGGGCGCGGCTGCTCGGCTACCGTGTTCGCTATGTGCCTGCGGCCGTCGTCCGGCACCATGGCAGCGCGACGCTCGGAAGACTAAGCTCCCGCGCGATCTTCTATGGTCAGCGCAATCTCGAGTGGGTGTATTTCAAGAACTCGCCGCGTCCGGTGCTGCTGCGTACGTTGGTCGGACACTTCGTGTACGCCGCCGCTGCGGGTGTCTACTTTTTCGGCACGGGCCGCGGGTGGACGTTCGTCCGTGCGAAGGCCGCGGCGCTCGCCGGTGTGCCGGCGATGCTGCGAAAGCGTGCGGTAGTACAGCGGTCACGCCGTGCCGATACGGACGCGATCTGGCGGATGCTTGAGCCGGGATGGCTTGGACTCAAGATGCGTGAGAAGCGCTTCGACACTGAGACGGCCGTCGCCAAGCCGTGAAGCCAGCGTTTTCGGCGGTTCTCGTCAACTACAACTCCGGCGGCGAGCTGCGCCGCGCGCTCGAGTCGATCGACCGGGAGTCCGCCGGCCCCTGGGAAGGCGTCGTCGTCGACAACGCATCGACAGACGGCAGCGAACGGACAGCGGTGGCATTTGAATCGACGCAGCTGCTTCGGAATCGGGAGAACGTCGGCTTCGGCAGGGGCGTCAACCAGGGCGTGGCGGCGTGCACAGCCGATCGGATTCTGATCATGAATCCCGATTGTCGGCTGGCGACAGGAGCCTTGCCACCGCTGATGGCGGTTCTCGACGCCGATCCGCGGTGCGCCATTGCGGCGCCGCGAATTCTCGATCCCGATGGCTCGCCTCAAGGGAACGCGCGCGGCGACCCCGATATGCTCACCGGCCTGTTCGGCCGCACGAGCACGCTGCGTCGGTCGCTCTCCGGGCTCGACGTTGCCCGCCGCAACGTGATTACTGCAGACGCCCCCACTGAGGTTGACTGGGTGTCTGGCGCCTGCATGCTGGTGAGGCGCGATGCGCTGGCTTCCGTCGGCGGCTTCGACGAGCGCTACTTCATGTACTGGGAGGACGCGGATCTCTGTCGTCGGCTCCGGGACCGGGGCTACACGATTCTCTATGTGCCTGGTTCCTCCGCGGTCCACCAGGTCGGCCAGTCGAGCCGCACCGCCCGCGCCTCGTCAATCCGGGCGTTCCACGACAGCGCGTATCTCTATTACGCCACCCACGTCGCGCCTGGCGCGTTGAACCCCAAACGGTGGATCGCGCACGCGCTGCTCGGTGCACGCTGCTGGTGGAAGCTGCGATCGAGCACGTGATGTAAGGCAACCGCGCTACAGGATCTCCTCGATCAGGTCTGCCACGTGAACACCGATTGAGAGGCAGGAGGTGAGGCCTGGTGATTCGATGCCGGCGGCATGAACCACGCGAGGGGAGCGACGGTCGCGTGCGATGAAGAAATCGGCGAACGACTGCTCCGGCGGATGAAACTTCGGACGGATGCCGCTCCCGCCAAGCCGCAGGTCGGCGAGTGTGAGTTCGGGCAGCAGTCGGCGGGCAGGCTCCAGGAAGTCCTCCACCGGCATTCGATTCGCTTCGTAGTCGTCCTTGCGTTCGAGAAAGCAGACCGTCGGGCCGAGCGTCACGTTGCCGTGGATCGTCTTGCTCAGGTGTACGCCCAGCCCGTGAGTGTGCGGCAGCGGGTACACCAGGGCGTTCACCATGTGCCGCCTGGCCGGCACCAGTTCCGCGTATTCCCCCCGGCACGGGTAAATGCGGAATGGCTCACCGCCAACGGCGGCCGAGATCTCGTCCGCGTGCAGTCCTGCCGCATTGACGATCGTTCGCGCGAGGATGCGTTCGGCAGGCGTCTGTAGTTCGATGCCCTCGGGTCCGACGTCCGTGCCTGTCAGCGGTGTTCCGGTCAGCAGCGCGACGTCGTTTTCGACGCACACCCGTGCCAGGGTTTTCACCAGCGCCTCAGACTCCAGGATGCCGGACTGAGGCGAAAACAGCGCGACGTGCGCGTCGACGTGCGGCTCCCGCTTGCGGATGAACCCGGCGCCGACGATCGTCAACCCCTCGACGCCGTTGGCTTCGCCGCACGCGAGAAGGTTTTCCAGCGTCGCCACTTCGGCCTGATCATGCGCGACGACCAGCTTTCCGCATCGCTTGTAAGGGACGCCGTAGGTCTCGCAGAACTCGTACAGCATGCGCGCGCCGGCGACGCAGTGCCTGGCTTTGAGCGATCCCGCCGGATAGTAGATGCCAGCGTGGATGACCTGGCTGTTATGCGTACTCGTCGCCGTGCCTGGACGTGATTCACGCTCAAGGACACACACGCTATGCCCGCGTTGCGCGATCGCTCGCGCGGCCGCAAGGCCGACGACGCCTCCGCCGATCACAGCGGTATCAACAGTTTCCATGTACTAGAATGAATCGTTTGCAGCAGTCTAACCTCAACGTCGCGTCCACCCTCGAGCGGACCCGCCGTCGGTCGACATGACCGCGCAGCGGGTGATCGTCACGGGCGCGGCCGGACGGCTCGGCGCGGCGATCGTCCAGGCCTTTCAGGACCGTCAGGTCATCGCGCACACACGGACGACGCTCGATATTACTGATGCCGGGGCTGTCTCGCAGGCGATCGCGGCTGCCCGTCCAGACCTGATCATCAATTGCGCGGCGTTCAACGACGTCGACGGCGCTGAGACCTCGCCGATCGCGGCGCTGGCGGTCAACGCGTTCGCGCCGCGCAACCTGGCGAGGGCCGCCCGTGACACCGGGGCGGTCTTCGTGCATTACGGCACCGATTTCGTGTTCGACGGCAGGGCGTCGCAGCCATACGAGGAAACGGCGACTCCATCGCCGCAGAGCACCTACGCCGCCTCGAAGCTTCTTGGAGAGTGGTTTGCGCTCGACGCGCCGCACGCCTATGTGCTTCGCGTGGAGAGCCTGTTCGGCGCCGTTGAGAACTGGGCTGGGAGGCCCGGTACCTTCGACAACATGGTCGCTGGCCTCGAAGCCGGCCGCGACGTGCGCGTCTTCACCGATCGGGTCGTGTCTCCAAGTTATGTCCCCGACATCGTAGCTGCGACGCGGCATCTGGTGCTGACCGGTGCGGCTCCCGGGCTCTATCACTGCGTGAACGCCGGTCAGGCGACGTGGTACGAGGTTGCGCAGGAGACGGCGGCCGTTCTCGGCATCACTCCGAAGCTCGTCCCGGTGAGCGTCAACGACGTTCAGTTGAAGGCGCGGCGGCCGCAATTCTGCGCACTGAGCCCGCACAAGCTTGCAGGGGCGGGTTTTGCGATGCCGTCCTGGCGCGATGCGCTGCGCCGCTGGCTGGCAGGCCGCGCGCACCCGGCATAAAATGAGGGGAC
This sequence comes from Vicinamibacterales bacterium, assembly GCA_035647075.1. Taxonomy (GTDB): domain Bacteria; phylum Acidobacteriota; class Vicinamibacteria; order Vicinamibacterales; family UBA2999; genus Gp6-AA40. The sequence continues at coordinate 11,159 of DASROF010000069.1, forward strand.
ATGAGTAAGCGGGCAGTCATCACCGGGATCACTGGTCAGGATGGGTCGTATCTCGCGGAGCTGCTGCTCGCCAATGGTTACGAGGTCATCGGCGTGGTCCGCCGCGCGAGCGCGCCGAACTACTGGCGAATCGAGCATCTGCTCGATCGCATCACGCTTCGCCCCGCCGACCTGCTCGATCAGCTCTCGCTCCTTCGTCTGATCCAGGACGTCCGCCCGCACGAGTTCTACAACCTCGCTGCCATGTCGTTCGTGCCGGCGTCGTGGGATCAGCCGCTGCTGACCGGTGACTTCAACGCCATGGGGGTGACCCGCGTCCTCGAGGCCGTGCGGCAGGTGGATCCGGAGATCAAGCTCTATCAGGCCTCCTCCAGCGAGATGTACGGGCGAGTCCGCGAGGTACCGCAAACGGAGCTCACGCCGTTCTATCCCCGCAGCCCGTACGGCGTGTCGAAGGTGTTTGGCCATTACATCACCGTCAACTACCGCGAGAGCTACGGGTTGTTCGCGGTGTCAGGCATCCTGTTCAATCACGAGTCGCCGCGGCGTGGCGTGGAGTTCGTGACGAGAAAGGTCACGGATGGGGTCGCCCGTATCAAGCTCGGCCTTGCGGATCACCTCGCGCTGGGCAATCTCGATGCGAAGCGTGACTGGGGATTTGCCGGCGACTACGTCAAGGCAATGTGGATGATGCTGCAGCAGCCAAAGGCTGACGATTACGTGATCGCGTCGGGCATTGCCCACTCCGTCCAGAACCTCGTGCAAGTGGCGTTCGAACACGCCGGTCTTGAATGGCGGAAGTACGTCAGGACCGACCCAGCGCTCCTGCGTCCCGCCGAAGTGGATCATCTGATCGGCGACGCGTCGAAGGCGAAGCGCGTCCTCGGCTGGCAGCCGAAGGTGAGCTTCGAGAACCTGATCCACATGATGGTGGACGAGGACATCAAACGCATCTCGACACGCCCCCGATCCGAAGGGGCAGCCGTCTACCGGTAACGCCCTTCAACCGCACCAACCAAGGATCACTTTGCATCTCAAGGAGAAGCTCGAACAGCGCCAGGCCCGCGTCGGCGTCATCGGCCTCGGCTACGTTGGATTGCCGCTCGCCGTGGAATTTGCGAAGGCGGGATTCGACGTCACCGGATTCGACGTCGATGATTCGAAGGTCACCGAGCTCAACGCCGGCCGCAGCTACATCCTGGACGTCAAGACCGAGGATATTGCCGCCTGCGTCAAGGCGGGACGGCTGCGCGCAACCACCGACATGTCGAAGCTTGGCGAGATGGACGCTGTCGACATCTGCGTGCCGACCCCGCTGCGCAAGACCAAAGACCCGGACATGTCTTATGTGGTGTCAGCTGCGGAAGAGATTGCGAAGTACATCCATCCGGGAATGCTCATCGTGCTCGAATCGACGACCTACCCGGGCACGACCGCCGAGGTGCTGCAGCCGATGTTCGAGGCCCGCGGTCTCACCGTAGGTGAGGACTTCTACCTGGCGTTCTCGCCGGAGCGTGTCGATCCGGCCAACGAGAAGTTCAACACACGCAACACTCCGAAGGTTGTCGGCGGCACGACCCCAGCGTGCTCCGAAGTCGCGGCGGCGTTGTACTCGGTCGCGGTCGACACCGTCGTGCCGGTGAGTTCCACGCAGGTCGCGGAGATGGTGAAACTCCTGGAGAACACCTTCAGAGCCGTCAACATCGGCCTGGTGAACGAGATCGCGTTGATGTCGCATCGCATGAAGATCGACGTCTGGGAAGTGATCGACGCGGCGAAGACCAAGCCATTCGGTTTCATGCCGTTCTACCCGGGCCCCGGTCTCGGCGGCCATTGCATTCCGATTGACCCCTTCTACCTGTCCTGGAAGGCCAAGCAGTCCGGATTCGAATGCCGGTTCATCGAGCTGGCGGGTCACGTCAACGGCTCGATGCCGGAGTACGTGGTGGAGCGGATCAGCGAGGCCTTGAATACACGCAAGAAAGCGGTCAACGGCGCGCGCATCCACCTGTTCGGGATTGCGTACAAGAAGGACGTCAGCGACATGCGCGAATCGCCGGCGCTCGACATCCTGCAACTGCTGCACCGGCGCGGAGCGGAGTTGAGCTACACGGATCCGTACGTGCCGTCGCTGCAGGAAGGCCCGGTGTCCCTGCGCTCGATCGCGGAAGACGCTGTGGACGGCATCGACTGTGCGGTGATCGCCACCGATCACAAGGTGTTCGACTACGCGGTGATGCCGAAGCGATTCCCGCTGATCGTGGACACGCGTAACGCGCTGAAGGGAAACCGCGCGAACAATATTTTCAGGTTGTGAGCCGTCCCACCATGCCTTCAGCCGGGCTGCTCGCGGTCGCGTACATCTTCCGCGGGATTCGCCCGGCCAGATAGGCCAACCGCCCGGCAATCACCGCGTGTTTCATCGCCGTGGCCATCGCGACCGGTTCGTCGGCGCCGGCAATCGCGGTGTTCATCAGGACGCCGTCGGCGCCCAGTTCCATCGCGATGGCGGCGTCCGACGCCGTTCCCACGCCCGCGTCGACGATTACCGGCACGCGCGCGAACTCGCGGATGATCCGGATGTTGTTCGGATTCTGAATCCCCAGTCCTGATCCGATTGGCGCGCCGAGCGGCATCACGGCGGCGGCGCCTGCGTCCTGGAGCTTTCGGCACGCAATCGGATCGTCGTTGGTGTAGGGGAGCACGACGAATCCCTCGCGCACCAGCACCTGCGTCGCCTCGATGAGCGCTTCGTTGTCAGGGAAGAGCGTCCGCTCATCGCCAATTACTTCGAGCTTGACCCAGTTCGACAGCCCCGCTTCCCGACCGAGCCGCGCCGTCCGGATGGCCTCGTCCGCCGTGTAGCACCCGGCGGTGTTCGGCAGGATGAACATCGTGCTCGTGTCGATGTAGTCGAGCAGCGACTCGCGCGACCGGTCGGAGATGTTCACGCGGCGAACGGCGACGGTGACCATGTCGGCCCCGGAGGCCTCATGCGCGCGCTTCATGACCGCGTGAGAGCTGTACTTGCCGGTGCCGATGATCAACCGGGACAAGAACGTCCGGCCGGCGATGACGAACGGCGTGTCGTTCATTCAGCCATCCAGGAATCTTCAATCGTCAACGATTCACACCCCATCGATCACCAATCATCGATGATTTACCCGCCACCCACGAAATTGACGATTTCGATCTGGTCGCCGTTGCCGATCACGACGTCCGGGAAGCGGTGACGTTTGATGATCGTGAGGTTGTGTTCGACGGCAACGCGCCGTGCGTCGATGTCGAGCCGCTCGAGCAGCGCGACCACCGTCAGCGGGTGATCGATTTCGTAAGGCTCGCCGTTCAGGGTGATTTCCATGGTCGTCGTGGAGGCCGGTCTGCAGGGCGCCCTTTTTTAGTCTCTGGCTTCCGGTAGACGCTGTCAAACGGTTCCGCCGTGTAAAATCGAAAGATTCTGCCTTCTGGGGATTTCGACATCTAGATGAACAACTCTCTCGACCCGATGCCACTGGGCATCGACGGATTTACCTACGCCGACCTGTACCAGCCCCCACGCCTCCGGGAACTGTACGAGATCTTCTGTGCGCGCGTGGCGGCCGACGACCCCTCGCTGTGGGCCGAGTGGGACGCCTATCGTACAGTGCCCGAATCGGTGACCTCACCGATTGAACGGTCGGACCTGATCGTCCGCATGGCGCCCCACCTCAGCCGGTTCGTCACCGCGCTGTTCCGGATCGCCAGCGCGAGCGGCGAACTCGTCGAACGCACGCATCGTCTGGAGCCGCTCTTCCGCTTCAAGATTGATTTCGTCCGTAAGCGCGCGCTGCCGCTGGTCAAGGGCGGAGCCCGGGTGGCGCTCCAGGCCGACGACGTGGCCATCGTTGAGGCGCTGATTCGGCCGTGGACCGATCTCGATCCCGAGCAGGCTATCGCGACAGCCGGATGCGCGTTGCTCGACCGCGAGGCCGTGGCGAGGGCGAGCGGTACGGACGACGAGAAGGCCGCCGTCGCTGCCACGGCGGACGCTCTGAAGCGATGGTGCGCCGTCCGCTTGCACGATCCCGCGTACAAGTCGTGGGTCGTCTTCCGTTTTCCGGAAACGCTCGACTACTTCAACCTCGTACACGTCCAGCGTCCACGCCCGGATCTGCCGGAGGCGATGCTGGGTCCAGACAGCCTTCTGCGTCGCCGTGACGGATTCAAGCTGACCGATCCGCGGTGGACACCGCGCGAAGTCGTCAGCGAGATCCACTACTGCGTGCTCTGCCACGAGCGGGACAAGGACTCGTGCTCGAAGGGATTGCACGACAAGGAAGGCAGGATCGCGACGAACCCGCTCGGGATTGCGCTGCCCGGCTGCCCGCTCGACGAAAAGATTTCCGAGATGCATATGGTGCGGAAGTCGGGCGACGCCATCGGCGCTCTCGCGATTGTCGTCGTCGACAATCCGCTGGTGGCCGGCACCGGTCACCGTATTTGCAACGACTGTATGAAGGCCTGCATTTACCAGAAGCAGGAGCCGGTCAACATCCCGCAGATCGAGACGGGCGTGCTCACCGACGTCCTGCGCATGCCCTGGGGCGTGGAGATCTACGGCCTTCTCACCCGCTGGAATCCGCTGAACATCCGACGGCCCCACGCCCTGCCGTACAACGGCCGGAACGTCCTCGTCGTCGGCCTCGGCCCGGCGGGCTACACGCTGTCGCACTATCTGCTCAACGAGGGCTTCGGCGTCGTTGCCATCGACGGGTTGAAGATCGAGCCGCTTCCCGCGGAGCTGACCGGCGAGGGTGGCAGGATCCCGCGTCCGATCGAGCGCTGGGACGACATCTACCGCCAGCTCGATGAGCGCGTGCTTGAAGGATTCGGCGGTGTCTCCGAGTACGGTATTACCGTCCGCTGGGACAAGAACTTCCTGACGCTGTTGCACCTGCTGCTGGCCCGCCGCGACCGCCTGCGTATCTACGGCGGCGTGCGCTTTGGCGGGACGATGCCGATCGCAGATGCGTGGGGCTACGGGTTCGACCACGTCGCCATTGCCGCCGGTGCCGGGCGTCCGACCGTCATCGACATGAAGAACAATCTTGTCCGCGGCGTCCGCAAAGCAAGCGATTTCCTGATGGCGCTGCAGCTCACCGGGGCGTTCAAGCGTGGAGCGCTGCCCAACCTGCAGGCTCGTCTGCCGGCGGTGGTGATCGGTGGTGGACTCACCGGCATCGACACGGCGACCGAGCTGTTCGCGTACTACCCCGTGCAGGTGGAAAAGACGCTCGATCGGTACGAGGAGCTGATCGCCTCCGCCGACGAGGCGTCCGTTCGCGGCGGATACGACGCCGAGGAACTGCAGGTGCTCGACGAGTTCCTCGAGCACGGGCGTGCCGTCCGTGCCGAGCGGCGTCGTGCGCAGGCAACGGGCGAGCGGCCCAATTTCGTCCCGCTCGTCCGCGGCTGGGGCGGTGTGACGCTGGCCTACCGCAAACGGATGGTCGATTCGCCGGCGTATCGGCTCAATCACGAAGAAGTCGTCAAAGCGCTGGAAGAGGGGATCTGGTTTGCCGAAAACCTCGATCCGCGCGAGATCATCGTCGACGGGGCTGACCATGCGAAGGCGCTGATGTTCAAAGGGCCAAACGGTCCTGTCGAACTGCCGGCGCGCACCATCCTCGTGGCAGCGGGTACGTCACCCAACGTCACGTCCGAGAAAGAACAGCCGGGCACGTTTCAGCTCGATTCGAAGCGTCGTTTCTTTCAGGGCTTCCGTGCGGAAGGATCGGGCACGGCGCTGTCGCTGCAGCCGGACTCGTCCGGCTTCTTCACGTCGTACAACCACAACGGCAGGCTGGTGTCGTACTACGGCGACAACCATCCGATGTATGCGGGGAACGTGGTCAAGGCGATGGCGTCGGCGAAGGATGGCTATCCGAAGGTGACGGCACTCTTTGCGGACGATCTGTCGCGGCTCGATCCCTCGGCGCAACCGCAGCGTGATGCGGCGTGGTCAGCGTTCGTGGGGCGGCTCGATGACGAACTGTTGGCGCGCGTCGAGTACGTGCAGAGGCTGACGGCGACGATTGTCGAAGTCGTCGTACGCGCGCCGGCGGCCGCCCGCCACTTCAGGCCCGGCCAGTTCTATCGGCTGCAGAATTTCGAAGCGATCGTCGCTCGCGCTGGAGACAACGGCGATGGATCGCCGCTGCTGATGGAGGGCATCGCGCTCACCGGTGCATGGGTCGATCGCGAAAAGGGTCTGCTCTCTCTCATCGCGCTCGAGATGGGTGTGTCGAGCCGGCTGTGCGCGTATTTACGCCGCGGCGAACCGGTGGTGGTCATGGGACCCACCGGCACGCCGACAGAGATCCCTCAGGGAACGGATGTGATGCTGGCCGGAGGCGGCCTCGGCAACGCCGTGCTGTTCTCGATCGCCAAGGCACTGCGCGAGAACGGAAATCGAGTGCTCTATTTCGCGGGCTACAAGAAGGGGGAGGACCTGTTCAAGCGCGAAGACATCGAAGCGGCGACCGACCAGGTGATCTGGAGCACGGACATGGGCGCAACGATTGAGCCGGGGCGTCCGCAGGACTCGCATTTCCGCGGCAACATCGTCCAGGCCATGGTTGCCTACGCCGAAGGACGCCTCGGTCCGCAGCGCGTGCCGCTGTCGGGCGTGTCGCGCATCATCGCGATCGGCTCCGATCGGATGATGGCTGCGGTCAAAGCGGCGCGCTATGGAGTGCTCGGGCCACACATCAGACCCGAGCATGTCGCTATTGCCAGCATCAACTCGCCGATGCAGTGCATGATGAAGGAGATCTGCGCCCAGTGTCTGCAGAAACACGTTGATCCGGCGACTGGACGCGAGGAATTCATCTTCTCGTGCTTCAACCAGGATCAGGAAATGGACCGCGTCGATTTCCCGAATCTGAACATGCGGTTACGGCAGAACACCGTGCAGGAGAAGTTGTCGAATCGATGGCTCGACCATCTGCTGGAGACCGTCGAGCTGCCGCACATTTAGGCGATCAGCGACTGCGCATGAACGGCCGCGCCGATGAGGCCGGCCTCAGGGTTCAGAATCACCTTTACCGGTACCCGCTCCAGCAGTTCGCGCATCGGTTCCTTCGCGACGAACGCGTCCATGAAGGTCCCGGTCTGCAATGCTGGCAGGATCTTCGGCGCGATCCCCCCGCCGACATACAGCCCTGACGTTGCCACCGCCCGCAGCGCCAGGTTTCCCGCCTCCGCTCCATACGCGCTGACGAACATCCGCAGCGCCTCCGCACACTGCTGACAGCGTCCAGTGAGCCCTGCCTGTGAGATGCGGGCTGGGAGCTCGTGGCTCGCAGCGCCCGCGAGCATGTCGCACTCACCGCCGCGATGCGTGAACCGATGCAGGTTGATCAGCCCCGGTCCGCTGAGCACCTGCTCGACCTCGGCGCGACCGAACTGCTCCCGCAGCATCCTGACGAACTCAATCTCGCGATCGGTCCTCGCCGCGTAGTCGGCGTGGCCCCCTTCGGATGGCACGGGCCGCATCCGGCCATTGACCCGGTGCAGATACGCCTGGCCGAGGCCGGTGCCCGCCGCAATCACCGCGCCGTTGCCGTCCGTTCTCGAGACTCCCGGCTGGAGTACAGCGACTTCATCCCCGGTGAGCAGCTCCACGCTGTTGGCGATCGCCTCGAGGTCGTTCAGCAGCTCGACATGGCGAATGCCGCGGTGGGTCCGGATCTCCGCCGCGGAGATATCCCACGAAATATTGGTCAATCGGGAGACGCCACCGATCACCGGGCCGGCGACGCCGACCGCCACCGCGTCGATGGTGCCGTGCTGCGCGGCGACGCGATCGAACTCGTCGAGGATGTCGGTGAAGCTGTGGTAGGCGTTCGTGACGTAGCTGGCGGTGGTGACGAGTCGGGGTCGCGAAGCCGCAGGCTCGAAGACGCCAAGAAGCGTTTTCGTTCCGCCTACGTCGCCACTCAGGATCATCCCTGGATTATATTGGTCACGTCCTGATGACAACCGGTGCGCCCGCGCTCTCTCGTCGTCAGCTGCTGGAGCGGTATCCGCACCTCCGCGAGGATCAGCTTCGCTACATGCAGAAGTGGGGGCTGATCCGGCCCTCGCACCGCGCTCACGGCGAGACGTTCTACGCCTTTCCCGATCTTGCCGTCGTGCGTGAAGCCGATGAGAACCTCGCCAATGGCGCCACGTTCCGCGCCGTCCTCAGGAATCTGCATGCGTCCCATGAGGGACAGCTGACGTTCGACTTCCGGATCGAAGCGCAGCCAGCGAGAGTGCTGCAGCTCCGGCGTCCGGAGCCGCCCCCGATGGCCGCGTTGATGGAGAGGCCGTCAGTCGACTACTCCTCGTCGGCCGAGCAGTATTTCAGCGCGGCGTCGATTCTGGATAACGGCGACCCGGCCAACTTCGAGACAGTCGCGGCGTCGTACCGGCGCGCGCTGGAGATCGATCCGTATCTCGTGCCGGCGCTCATCAACCTCGCGAACATCCATTACGCCCGCGACTACATCATCGAAGCGCAGGCGCTGTACGAGCGCGCGCTGACCATCGAGAGCGAAATCTTCGAGGGGCATTTCAATCTCGGGAACATCTTCCACGACCTGGGCAGGTACGTGGAGGCGCAGCGCTCCTACCGCGAAGCGCTTCGTCTCAATCCGACGTTCGCCGACGCGCACTTCTATCTGGCCGTGACGCTGGAGAAGAACGGGCAGTCTCACGAAGCGCGACCGCACTGGCGCGCCTACCAGCAGCTCGCACCCAACGGCGAATGGGTGCATCTGGCCAAGGAATTCTCGGACTAGTAGGAATACTCGTCTCGCGGCTCGCGCTTCTTGGGCGCGCGGCGGAGCTTGTAATACTGGCACTCCGGACACCAGGCATCGGCGTCGAATCCCGCCGTACCGGCGTACGGCTTCACCTCGCGGTGCGTGCAGAATGCCGCGTTGCCGTCTTCAGCGGGCTGCTGCCAGCGGCATGAGCCAAAGCGGACGAATGCCGCCGACTGCGGCTTGTCGGACGAGACCGGGCTGGGGGCCGGTGTTCCCGCCGGGGCGTCGGGTGTCGAGGGCGACGCCGCCGACATCGACGACGGGCTGACGTCCGCCGGCGAACCCGGATTGAATGGATCGTTATTGAAGTTGAACGCCAACGGCTTTCTCCAGGGCGCGCAACGCGCGCAGTTCTTCAGGAGCGACCAGCGTCAGCGCGCTCCCGGTTGTTTCGGCGCGGCCGGTGCGGCCCACGCGATGGACATACGCCTCGGGCGTGTCCGGAACTTCGAAATTGACGACATGGGCGATGCCTTCGATGTCGAGGCCGCGCGCCGCGACGTCAGTCGCGACCAGCACGGGGTAGGTCCCGGTCCTGAACCCTTCCACCGCCGACATCCGCTGCTGCTGCGTGCGATCCGCGTGCAGCGCGGCGGCGCGGACGCCAAGCGTCGTCAGCCTCGTCGCGAGCTTGTCCGCTCCGATCTTCGTGCGGCAGAACACGAGCACGGGCCCCGTCGCCTCCTCGCGCAGCCAGTGCGCGAGCCACTGTGTCTTTTCATTTGCCGGCACGGTCTGCACCGCATGCGAGATCGTCTGTGCCGGACCGCCGCGCCGGCCCACCTGCACGAGCTTCGGATCGTGGAGGAACTCCTCTGTCAGCTTCAACACTTCGCCGGGCATCGTCGCCGAGAAGAGAAGCGTCTGCCGCTGCGCCGGCAGCGACGCCATGATTCGACGGACGTCCGGCCAGAAGCCCATGTCGAGCATCCGGTCGGCCTCGTCGAGCACGAGAATCTCGAGACCACGAAGATCAACCGAGTCGTGCCGCATGTGATCCATCAACCGGCCCGGAGTGGCGACCACGATGTCGACGCCGGCACGAACGGCGCGCTCCTGAATGTCCATCGGGACGCCGCCGTAGACCGCGATGCTTGAAACCGTCGTGTGATACGTCAGGCCCTGGACCTGATCCTCGATCTGGACCGCCAGCTCGCGCGTCGGCGCGAGAATCAGCGCGCGAGTGCGCGGTGGCTGCGGCGGCGCCTCGTGAAGAAATCGCTGGAGAATCGGCACCAGGAATGCGGCGGTCTTGCCCGTGCCGGTTTCCGCGCAGGCGATGACGTCGGAGCCGGAGAGAGCAATCGGAATCACGCCGCTCTGGATCGAGCGGGTTTCGGCCCAGCCCAGATCGCGGATGCCACTGAGAAGCCGATCGTCGAGCGAGAGCTGAGCGAACGGGATCGGCGCCGGATCAAACGGCGTTGGCTCGTAGGGCAGCACGGCCGGCTCCTGCGTCGTAGCCGTGGGGTGGACAGAGCGCCGACGTCCCCGCCCCTGGGCTGCCGGCCCTTTGGCGGAGGTTGCTGAGCCCTTACCTAGGGTGGAGCTTCGTCGTCGATGACGACCGCGAGAAGAGGATGTTGCTTCAGTACTCAAAACAGATGGCTATCGCGCGCGGAACGTGATGATTCCACGGACAGGGTCATACGGGGACACGCCAACGGTGACCCGGTCACCAGGCACTACTTTGATGCGGAAGCGGCGCATGCGGCCGCTCAACTGCGCCAGAACCTCATGGCCCGCATCGCACTGCACGCGATACAGACCGCCCGAATGAACGGCCACGACCGTTCCCTGCATATCTATGAGATCGTCCTTGCTCAATCAGCTCTTCCTTTCGCGCGAGGCGCCGTCGGAGATTCTCGACTGCGTCGTCTCGCGAGGCAGCATCTCCTGCCCGCGCGCAGCGCGGGCGACTTAGCAACGAGTGTGCCATACCTGGTGGATACGTGCAATGTCATGGCAGACAGGAATTTGCGGATTCCCAGCAGTGGAAAAATAAAGTGCTTCTGGCTGCTTAGAGATTGCGAACGGCTTGTTCGACGCGGGCGGCGAGCCCCGCGTAATCGTCACCTTTGAGCCGGAGTGGGGCGCCAAAGGCGACGCGAATCCGACCCGGTCGGACGAACGACGAACCCACCGGCATCAGCTTGTCGACGTCCTCGAGCTTGACCGGCACCACCGGCAGGTCGAGCCGCGAGGCGATCATCCCAATGCCGCCTCGGAACGGCTTCATCTGACCGGTAGGCGAGCGCATCCCTTCTGGAAACAGCAGGATTGACGTCCCCCCGCCCGTTACCTCGCCGATGTACTGGAGCGTGTGGCGCGCTCCCGCCTCACGCTGCGGAATGGGGAAGGTGTTGAAGAAGAAGCAGGCGAGGTAGTAATTGAGCGAGTTGGTGAACACGTCACGCCAGGTGTGCTGTCCCGGATGGAAGTGTGCCTCGAAGAATTCCTTCAGCATGGCCGGGGCGATACGGCTCCGCCACCTGCCTGGCAGCGCGGACAGAATCACAGGGACGTCCATGTGGCTCTGATGGTTCGACGCAAACATCACTGGTCCTTCGAGCTCCGCCAGATGTGAGAGTCCCTCCACCCGCGCATGCGCGAAGAGCCGCGTCAGCGGCACGATCCACGTTGCGTGCGACAGGCGCCTCACCAACCGGACCGGGCCGGTCCTGTTCCAGGTTGGAAATTCGACCGGCTCTTCGAGGGTCTCCGGGCCTGGCGGGGCGTCAACGAGTTCTTTCAGGTCCGCAATGCTCGCGGCTTCTGAGAAGCGTGACTCATCAATCCGCGTCTGGAAGCGATCCTCGAGCGCGACCATCAATTCCACGCGTTCGAGCGAGGTCAACCCCAGTTCCTCCAGAGTCGTGGCACCGCTGACGTGCCTGCCGCGCGCGTACCGTCCGATCAGCGCTTCGAGCGAATCGCCCTGCTGAAGCGTCAACGGCTGACCGCCGGCCCTGACCCAGTCGCGGATGGCCGCCCGTTTCAGCTTGCGTGTGCCCTCGGTCCTCGGCAGTTCGGTGCCAGGCCACACCGAAATCGTCCGAATCCGCTGATGGTCCTGCAGGTGTGCGTTGGCCTCGCGAACGACCCGGTCCGGATCGACGCCAGCATCGAGCACCACGACGGCGTGCACCCGTTCCTGCGCTCCGTCAGCGATACCCACGACAGCTGACTCACGGACGCCAGCGATCTCATTGATCGCGTGCTCGACGTCTTCCGGAAAAACGTTCAGTCCTTCCGGCGTGACGATCATTTCCTTCTTGCGCCCTTTGATGAACAGCCGTCCCTGCTCATCAATCCCCCCGATGTCCCCCGTGTGGAACCAACCCTCCCCGTCGAACACGCTGGGTGACTTGTCACTTGTTACTTGCGACTTGTCACTTTCGTAATACCCGCTCGTGACGTTCTCGCCGCGTACGAGAATCTCCCCGTCGTCCGCGATCTTCACGTCAACGCCGGCGATCGGCGTTCCCACGGATCCTTTACTGGTCTTGAACGGATGGTTCAGCGTGACGATCGGCGCTGTTTCGGTCAGGCCGTAGCCCTGAATCACGGCGAATCCGGTGCGGCGCCAGAACTCCTCGAGGTCCTGCGGCAGCGGCGCGGCGCCCACGACGAACGCCCAGAATTTCAGGCCAAACGTCGAGTGTGCGTGGCGGTAGCGCCACCAGCGGCCCGGAATCGAGGTGCCGGCCGGCAGCGGCTCCTGTGTCTCAGGCATCGTGCGGGTGACGTGCTCGCGCAATACGTCCAGTATCTTCGGGACGCAGACGAGCACCGACACACGCCGCGACTTGATCAGCCGGATGATGTCGTGCGGGTTGAGACTGCGAGTGAAAATCACCGTGCCGCGCACCATCGGCGGAACGTTGGTCGCCATTGACTGGCCGAACATGTGGCTCAGCGGCAGGAGATTGACGAAGCGGATCGGATGAAACGGCCGCGCGTACATGCGGTACTTCATCACCTCTCGTTCAACCGGCACGATGTTCGCCAGCACGTTGCGGTGCCTGATCACGACGCCCTTTGGCTCCGCTGTCGCGCCGGATGTGAAGATGATCTGCGTGACATCGTCTCGGGACACGGCGACGGCCGGCATCGGACCGTCAGCGCGCCAATCGAGGTCACCCAGACGCCATTGCTGGAGCTGTGGTGCATCTTCGAGCTGCGTTACGTCGTCTCCGACGAGCGCGAGACGCGACTCGACGATGGCGGCAACTTTGCGGACAAAGTCGGCTGAGGACCGATAGTCGATTGGGACCACGATGATGCCGGCGATCAGGCAGCCCCAGTAACACGCGATCCACTCGGGCCGGTTCTCGCCCCAGACGATTACCTTGTCGCCCTGGTGAAATCCGGCGGCGTTCAGCCTGGCGGCAAACCCGCGCGCGGCACGGCCGACCTCCTCGTACGTATGGACCCGGCGCTTATAGCCGTCGTCGTAGACGAGAAAGTCGCCGCGGATCGTGACGAGGTCCGCAAAAAAATCGACGAGGGTGTCCCGGCGCACCTGTGAATTATGATTCCTTCCCTGACTTCAGCGTTCTGAATTGCCCTGACTTTTCATGGATGCGACTCCCGTCGGCGCCTTATACGACAGCCTGCTTCAGTCCGCGCTGCGTCAGTTCTTCGAACGGGCGACGCTGGATACCGAGCCAACGGCAGCAGCGCCGAGTGACGGCCGCCTCGCGATCGAGCCATCGGCCAATCCCTCGGCGCTGATCATCCGCTGGTTCGGCACGCGATACACGCTGCGGGTGCCCGGCCGATGGCCGTTCACGGCGCACGAAGTCCGCCTTGCCCAGGCCATTGGGGCCGTGTTGGCGGCTCGGTACCGTGCGATTCAGAATTCCCGGATTCTTGCCGAGCGCGGCGACCTGTTCAGCGGTGCGATTGAGGACCGCTACGTCGGCGCGTTTCTGGACCCGCGGTCGTATGCGATGGACGCCCGCGCCACACGCGCGGACCGCATCGCGTCGATCATCGAGATGCTGCGTGTCGCCGCGCTCTCCAGCTACGAGAACCGCCCCATCTCGACTGGGGTACTCCTGCTTGGCACCAACGCCGATCCTGTTCGTCCAGGCATTCCGCCAACGTCGGTGGTGGTGTCGTACACCGAGTCGTTGGCGCGGATTAAGAGTTTTTTCCGCCTGGCTGAAGGCGTGCACACGTTGTTTCTTGCGAGCGCCGAAGGCCGGCTTCTCAACATCATCGACATCAGGCGGTGGGCGAGCGGGGCGCGGCAAAATTCGCTGACGGCCAGGCCATTTCAGCCGCATGCGCGCGCAACGGCCCAGCACGGCCACGTCTGCGCCGTTCTCAGTCCGTCCCGTGAAATCAAGATCTTCGCGGAAGGGACCGAGATGTTCACGTTCCGCGGTGCCGCGTGGCATCTTGTCGATGCGCAGGCGAAGTACCGGCTGTGGGCCGACGCCGTTGGTGATGAGGCGTTGGCAGCCAGGATCTTCCAGACGGCACGCGACCTGTCTGAAGCCCGTGAGGGCGCGTTGTTCGTGGTCGTACGAGAGCCCGAGTTGGCTGTGCCGCAGCTTGTTGCGCCGACCGACCGGCTCGACCTGCCGATACGAGAACCTGATAGTAGAAGCGATGGATCCGAAGAGCCATCACGCCGGCATCTGCTTCATCTTCTGGAGCGGCGTGCAATTACGGATCTGGACCCCAGTGTGTTCATGGGGCTCGCCGCACTCGACGGCGCAACGGTGACGGATCGATCTGGCCGCCTTCTTGCGGCAGGCGCGATTCTGCGCCATCCGCCGTCGGAACACCTCGATGCGGGTGGAGGTGTGGAGGGCGCCCGTACAACTGCCGCCATGGCTGCGAGTCAGTTCGGTCCGGTGCTGAAAGTCAGCGAGGACGGGATCATTACGTTTTACGATCGCGAACGTGTCTGGGACATCTGAATCCCAGGCTCAATTCACCATCGCAAATCGCAAATCTCAATTAGAATTACCCTTCCCTCCGATGCGTATCTTTCTAACGGGCGCAACCGGTTACATCGGTTCTGCGGTAACAGACGCGTTGCTGCGCAGTGGCCACGAGGTGACCGCGCTCGTGCGCGAGCCGGAAAAGGCCGAGCAGATCTCGGGACGGGGCGTCACTCCGATTGTGGGTGAACTGTCGAGGCCGACCTCATATGCGGCTGCGGCTGAAACAGCTGATTCGATCATTCACACCGCGCTCGAAGACTCGCCGCGAAAACAGAAAGTCGATCGTCAGGCGATCGACACGTTGATCGCGGCCGCCGCGCGCCGCGCTGCCGCGGGGCTGCCGGCGTGTGTCGTGTACACATCGGGTACGTGGGTTCTCGGAGAAACGCACGAGGCTACGGAGGAAGCCGCGCTCAATCCAATTCCGCTGGTCTCGTGGCGGCCTGAACACGAGCAGGTCGTGCTCCAGGCGGACCGGCAGGGCGTTCGGCCGGTGGTGATTCGCCCTGGCGTCGTGTACGGTGGGGCACGCGGGATCGTCGGCGATCTGCTGAAAGACGCCGCGAACGGCCTTGTACGGGTGGTGGGCACAGGCCAGAACCACTGGGCCTGTATCTACGATCGCGACCTGGCGGACCTGTACGTCCGTGTCTCGACCATGAACGACGCCGCAGGCATCTTTCACGCGAACGACGAGGCCGATGAGTCGGTTGACGACATCGTCGCGGCGATCTCGCAGCACGCCAAGATGCCTCCCGACGTGCGTCACATGCCCATTGAAGAGGCGCGCAAGAAGATGGGACCGTACGCGGACGCGCTCGCACTGGATCAGATCGTACGGAGTCCACGGGCACGGGCGCTCGGCTGGGCACCAACGCTCCGTTCAGTCGCCGGAAGCGTCGCCAGACTGCTGGAAGAGTTTCGAACGGCTCGCGCAGCCGCCTAGCCCGACTCAGCCCTCAACGACCCCGTCAATCAGCCCGTATTCGATTGCCTTCGTTGCGTCGAGGTAGAAGTCCGTCCGTTTGGTGTCGCGGATGATCTTCGCCAACGGGCGTCCAGAGCGCGTCGCGAGGATCTGATAGATCTGCGCCTGCATCTGCTTCAGGCGATCGAGGTGCTGCGCGGCTGCGGACGTCGATTGCCAGCCGGCCCACTTCGCCGGCTCGTGAATCATGATCCACGAATGCGGCAGGGCGAGCCGCCGCCCCTCGCTTGCCGCCTGCAGGACGACGGATCCCATCGAGTAGGCCATGCCCTGTACGACGATCGTGACTTCGATGCCGCGCGCGACCAGCTGCCGAATCGAATCGTGAATCGCCAGCCCATCGGTCACGTTGCCGCCGGCGCTGTTGATGTAGACGGTGATCGGCTTTGCGTTGTCGTTCGCCAGCTCGCGAATTCGTTCGATGACGGATTTCGCGACCTCCTTCTCGATGTCGCCGATCAGGTACACGTCCCGCAGTCGATCCGCCGACTCCTTGCGCAGGATCCCCTTGACGGCATCGATCAGGTCGAGCACCAGTCGGTCGTTCAACTCGCGCGGCGCGGGGAACTGCACAACTGGCGAACGGCCGGCGCTGTGCGACGGTTCGGATTCCGACACCGGCTCAGCTGCAGGTTTAGGAATGGTCGAGTCGCTCACGAACTCAGTATGCTTGCAAACTAAACGCCTGCGACGGCCCTCGCGCCGGAGCGCAACTCGCGAAGGCAAGTTTGACCTGGCCGCCTCGAAGGAGTAGCGTCAGATTACACGCCTAAGACGCCGCTACGCCGGCGTCGCGGGGGACCCACTGTTAACTGGGGCGTATTCCGTCACCGCCGGAAACTTGTCGCGCCGAAAGCGCGCACGAGCCACCGTGCGACGGCGGATAGAGGACTTCCAACCTCGAGCCCGTCAGCTAACCCCGTCGGTGCGATTGGAGGCCTTCCGTGTCGCTTTCCGCTCAACCACGGGCGCTGCTGCCTGTGACGCTCACCGCCATTGGTGTCGTGTACGGCGACATCGGCACCAGTCCGCTGTACGCCATGCGCGAGTGCTTCTTCGGATCGCACCGGGTTGCGCCGACGCACGACAACGTCCTTGGGGTGCTCTCGCTCATCGTCTATTCGCTGGTGCTTGTCATCTCGGTCAAGTACATCGCCATCGTGATGCGCGCCGACAACCAGGGGGAGGGAGGCATTCTCGCGTTGACGGCGCTCATTCCTGGCGGAACCGGCGGTACGCGCAGCGTCCTCGTGCTGCTTGGCATCTTCGGCGCGGCGCTGCTTTACGGCGACGGCATGATCACGCCGGCGATCACTGTGCTCAGCGCTGTTGAAGGGTTGAAGGTATCAGTCGGGTTGTCCGAGCCGTCCCTCGTGCCGCTGGCCGTCGCCATCCTGATCGCGGTGTTCGCGATTCAGCGCCACGGCACGCATCGCGTCGGCCGGCTGTTCGGCCCGATCATGGTCGGCTGGTTTGCGGTGCTGGCGATCCTCGGGACCGTGTGGATCGCCAGATATCCTGCCGTCCTGGCGGCGATCGATCCGCGGCACGGGATCCGTTTTCTGATCGAGAACCGCGGCCACGGGTTCGCTGTGCTGGGCGCGGTCTTTCTCGTCGTCACCGGCGGTGAAGCGCTGTATGCGGACATGGGTCACTTCGGCGCGCGGCCGATTCGGATTGCGTGGTTTTCCGTGGTCCTGCCGGCGCTGCTGCTGAACTACTTTGGTCAGGGTGCGCTGCTGCTGCACGCGCCCGCCACGCGCGATCCGTTCTTCCAGTTATCGCCGATGTGGGCGCAGCTGCCGCTCGTGGTGTTAGCCACGGCAGCGGCCATCATTGCCTCGCAGGCCCTGATCTCCGGCGCGTTCTCGCTCACGCGTCAGGCCATCCAACTCGGGTACGCGCCGCGCCTGACGGTGGAACACACTTCGTCCTGGGAGATGGGACAGATCTACGTCCCGCAGGTGAACTGGTTTCTCGCCCTCTCCACGATTCTGATCGTCATCGGGTTCCGCTCGTCGGGCGCGCTTGCCGCGGCCTACGGCATTGCCGTCACCATGACGATGATCATCACCGCCCTGCTGTTGCACGTGATTGCGGTCGAACGCTGGCGGTGGCCACGGCCTCTCGCGCTGGCAGTGACGAGCGCATTTCTCGTCATCGACCTGTCGTTCTTTTCCGCGAACTTGCTCAAGGTGTTCCAGGGTGGTTGGCTCCCGATTGCGATCGGCATCTTCTTGTTCGCGCTGATGACAACATGGAAGACCGGCCGCCGGATTGTTGCCGAACGTTTGATGGCGCGCGCGTTTCCGCTCGAGGCTTTTGTCACAGCGGTGAGGACCGCTCCTCCGACGCGCGTGCCGGGCACCGCCATCTTCATGACCGCACAGCCAACCGGCACCCCGGCGGCGCTGGTGCACAACCTGCGTTACAACAAGATCCTCCACGAGCATGTCGTGGTGCTGACGGTCGCGACGGTTCCGACACCGACAGTGCCACTCGATCAGCGGGTCACTGTTCGGCCGATGGGCGCCAACGTGCACAACGCACGCATTCAGTTCGGGTTCATGGAGGATCCCGACGTGCCGGAAGTCCTCGACCATCTGCGCCTCGCCGGTGTCCCCATCGATCAGCACGACGTGACATTCTTCCTTGGGCGCGAGACCATCGTCGTCGGTCAGCGAAAGGGCATGGCGACGTGGCGGGAGAAGCTGTTCGTGCTGATGGCGCGAAACGCCGTTCGTGCAACGGCCTTCTTCAAGCTGCCGCCCGAACGCGTCGTCGAACTGGGTGTGCAGGTAGAGATGTAGGCGGGCGATCAGGAATCGTCGAACTCCCGCTTGTCTTCGTCGGTGGCTCCCGGCAGGAACTCGAAGTAGGCGTCGAGGCTGCGATCGAGCGCGCGCCGTAATTGCGGAATGGTTCCGTCGATCGTGTGGAGCGTCAGGCCGGCGGTCTCGCCGTCCGTGAGAGTCAGACGGACATCATCTGCGTTGATCAGGGTCCCTTCGGGGAGCAGCCGTAAGCCGTAAACCAGCGTGTAGCGGGCCATAGCCCACTAACTATACGTGCTGTCCATGGCGACGCAGCGCATTCGACCGTTTCCAGTGCAGTACAACGACGATGGCGGCCAGGGCGGCTCCCGACAGCAGTGCTGCCGGTTGCGGCAGAAACAGAAGAACAGCCGCGACCACCAGCAGCGCGCGCTCAACCAGATGCACTGTCTGGCGCAGGAAGCCCGAGATCGCGATTGACAGCGCCGCGACGCCGAGCACGGCTGCTGCCGATGTCGAGATCACGTGACCGACGCTTCCTTGAAGGAGCACGCCGTCGCCGCCCGGACTCAGCGTGAAGACGAACGGGACCAGAAACGCCGGCGTGACGTACTTCCAGGACAGCATGGTCGTGCGAAAAGGATTGCCGCCGGTGATGGCTGCTGCCGCGAATGGCGAAAGCGCCGTGGGCGGGCTCACCTCCGACAGCACAGCGTAATAGAAGATGAACATGTGCGCAGCCGCGGGATTGATGCCGACCCGCGTGAGCGCCGGCACAATCATCACCGCAGCAATGATGTATGAAGCCGTCACGGGCACAGCGAGACCCAGCACCCAGACAGCGAGGGCGGCGTAGACCGTCGTCAGCACGACGCTGCCTCCAGCCGCCGACACGATCACGCCGGCGACCTTCAGTCCGAGCCCGGTCAGCGTCACGGTGCCAACGATGATGCCTGCCGTGGCGGTTGTTGCGACGACAGGAAGGACCCCGCGGCCACCCGCTGCCAGCGCGCGGGCGAGACGCGCCGGCCAGAGGGCTGTCTCACGCTGCAGGAAACTCGCGGCGATGGCGGCAACTGTGGCCCAGAACACCGCCCGGAATGCCGTGAGCCCGCGAGCCATCAGCAGGACGATGGCGAGCAGCGAACCGAAATGGTGCCAACCCCGACGCGTCACGGCGGCAAGCGTGGGGATTTCAGCATCGATCTCGCGCAGCGTGAGGCGCTGCGAATCCGCTTCGACCATGAGGAAGACGGAGAGGTAATAGAGCAGCGCCGGCACTGCGGCCATGGCAATCACCTGCAGGTAGGTGATCTTCAGGTATTCGGCGATGAGGAACGCCGCCGCGCCCATGGCCGGCGGTGCGAGGATGGCACCGATTCCCGACGCTGCGAGGATGGCGCCGCCCGTATCCGGCGGGTAGCCGGCGCGCCGCATCATCGGCCACGCGACAGCACCCAGCATGACCGTATTCGCTACGCCGCTGCCGGAGACGGCGCCAAGCAGATATCCGGCGACCGTTACAGTACGTCCGGCACCTGAACCGCTACGCGACCGCCCCACGGCCGCAGCCGCCCAGTCGATGAAGAACTTGCCCGCGCCGCTGTACTCCAGAATGGCGCCGTAGATCGTGAACAGCACGATGTAGGTGGCGGTGACGTCGAGCGGAACGCCGAAGATGCCCTCGAGCGTCATGTAGAGCGTGCCGAGGATTCGCGGCACGCTGTATCCGCGATGGGCGATCAGCGAAAGACCCGCATGATCGAGCACGGCGCCGAAGTAGGCGTAGGCGAGAAAGATCGCGGCAGTGATCGGCAGAATCCATCCGGTTGTCCGTCTCGTTGCTTCGAGGACGAGCAGCGTCGTGAGGCCGCCCAGTGCCAGGTCCACCGTGGTCGGCGTTGCCGCACGAAGGACAAAGGCATCGAAATCGATGATCGGCCAGGCGAGCGCGACGATGGCCAGCACGATGCACAGCCCATCGACGACTCCTGAGACGACGCCCGAGCCGCTCCGAACGGCAAGTGGATAAATGAGAAATGTCGCCGCCAGTGCGAGCAGCAGAAAGCTGACGCGGTAGATCTGCGGATCGATGACACCGACGACCCAGTACAGTGCGTAGGCGGCAAGACTAAAGGCGAGTACGTCGCCTGCGCGTTCGCGCACGCCCGTTACTCTTTCCACGCCTGTCGTTCGCGGTAGTACCGGATCGCACCGGGGTGGTACGGCACGGGAGATCCCTTGAGCGCTGTCGCTAGACCCAGCTCACGCGCCTGTGGATGAATGGCGGCGAGGTCGCTCTGCTTGTCAAAGAGCAGTTTCGTGATGTCGTGCGCGAGCATTTCAGGCATCGACTCGGAGACGACGAGCAGATTTGCGACCGCCACGACCGGGACGTCCGGATTCGTCTTGTAGGTGCCCTTCGGAATCACGGCGGTGTAGTACAGCCCCGACCCGTAGATCTGATTCAGTTTCGGCAGGATCTCGTCCGTCGGAATGAACCGTGCGTGGATCCCGGGCGTGTTCACCAGATCCAGGATCGACGCCGTCGGCAGCCCGGCGTTCCAGAAGAACGCATCGATCTTGCCGTCCTTCATCGCATCGACCGACTGCGCGACTCCCAGGCTCTGCGCCCGGATGTCGTGCTGCGGGTCGAGACCGGCGGCGTTGAGGATGCGGTTGGCGAGTACGGTGGTGCCGGAGCCGGCCGCGCCAGTGGATACGGTTCGACCCTTCAGATCCGAGACCCGGACGATGCCGGAACTTTCGAGCGCCACCAGATGGACGTAGCTCGAATAGAGCACGGCGAGCGTACGGACAGGCACGGCACCGATTTCTTCGAATCCCTCCTTGCCGCTGACGGCGTCCTGCGCGGTATCGGCCATGGTGAAGGCGATATCCGATGTGCCCTGCTTGAGGAACTTGAGGTTGTCGACTGATGCGGCGGTGACCTCCGCCGTCGCTTCAACGCCTGGAAGGTTCTCGCTGATCACCTTGGCGATGCCGCCGCCATACGGGTAGAAGACGCCTCCGGTGCCGCCGGTCGCGATCGACAGTCGCTTCGTGACCGGCGTCGACGTGGATCCACCGGAGCACGCAGCAATGCAGAGTGCGGCTACCGACGCGGCCGCCAGGCGAAGGATCGTCACGGCTGAAAACTATACTGGGTTCTGGTCCGGCTAAAGCCGGACACTACGTACACCGAATGGTGAC
>DASROF010000070.1:0-5531 GCA_035647075.1 Vicinamibacterales bacterium
AGATTCTGATAGTCCGCGCCACCCGCCAGGACCTTGCCGGTGATGCGCCCGGCCAATTCGCCACCGGTGATGGGAATCACGTTGCGCGGTCCGCGTTTACTCGGGCCGACCGACTGGCTCGGGCTGAGCGTGACGCTTTCAGAGATCAACTGGCTGCCGCGCTTTTCAGTGGGCGCCGCCTTCCGGTAGTCCCACGGTTGGGGCGGGACTCCCGCCGGCTTGGCAATTCGGACGATGCGTGCCGAACCCGCCGGCGGCTTCACGCCGGAGACATCGTAGACGCGCAGCGTCATCGTTCGCGCCGCCGCGTTCAGCACCCGCCGGCCAATGTAGGTTCCCGTGTTCAGCCAGGCTGCGTCGCTTGCGGTGGGCGATTCGAAGTCCATCACGAGCCGGACGTCCTTCGCATCGGGGCCGGTGCCCGCCGCGCGGAGATAGACGTAACGGCCATCGCTCGTTCTCAGCACGAAAATCTGTTCGACTTCGATGACGCCGTTCGTGAGCGTCAGTTCGAGGTCGAGCGCGCCGGCCATGACGGAGGCCGTGAGTCGCTGGCCGGTCAGCGTTCCTCCCTGCACGACGGCCACCTGCCGTCGTCCGTACTGCGTTCTGCCGATGTCAGCGACGCGATCGAGCTTCATCTCGGCCTCGAACACGAGGGTGCCGCCTTCCGGCCTCGGGATACCGTCCGGAAGACCGCAGGACCAGGACTCGTGGGGCACGATCAGGTCGGCGCCGGGTGCGTTGGCCTGACCCGCCACCCCGACGCCCATACTGATCACCGAAAGAATCACTCCAACGATGCCCGCGATCGCGCGTGTCTGTGTCATGTGTGTTCTGGTGGTAGAGGCCGACTTTTGGGTCGGCCTTTTGCGGTCAGTTTATGGCGAAGGGGAGTCGGAGGGAGAGACTTTCCTTGTGCGCTCGTAAGACGTCATGCGACTTACCGCCGCTGCCGGGCGCGTTCGGGTTCGAGGGCGCCCGAAGAGAACCGCGAACCGTCGGGCTATTTCGGAGCCGCCGGTATCGGCCGGTCGTACTGCACCGGGCAGCCCGGCTGAAAGAATTGCGCCTCGGCGGCTTTGCGGCAGAACGCCTGCGTGTTGCGCACCTGCCGCTCGATCGCCGCCACCACTTCCGCCAGCGGATAGGGCTTCTGCGCATGCACGGAGAGATTCGTATCGACCTTGATCTTGCGGTACTCGATGTTGTTCATCAGGCTGTCGCCCCACCAGTTGAAGTCCCACTCCTGCGTGGTGAGGTCCGCTTCGACGAGCAGGTTCGATGCGGGGATATGGGCGATGACCCCGTCCGCCATGTGGTAGTTGCCGACGATATGGTAGATGTCGACCTCATTGGTCGAGTCTTTCAGCTTCAGATGATCGTCAACCGGTATGAATTTCAGCGGCTTCGGATTCTTTCCGAGAGCGTCCGGGAACAATCGGGCGGGTCGCGCCACCATTTCGCGGAAGATGCCCTCGTTGCCGCGCCGCGAGATGATCGTCAGCCCCTCGGCGACCGCCGCACGGAGTCCGGCGCTGTGATCGAAGTGATGGTGCGTCTGGATCAGTTGCGTGACACGTTTGCCGGGAACGAGTGAATTGACGGCCTTGAGGATTCCCTGGAGAGCGGCATCCTGACGGTTCGCTTCCACCATGACAAAGTGGTCGTCGAATTCGAGGAACGTGTTGCCGCCCAGGAACCAGACGTGATCGGCGACTTTCATTGGTTGATTCGCACCGCCTGCCGCGGGTTGGTCCTGCGGCTTCGCCTGGCGCACTGATGCTGGCGTGCTCAGATCGTCAATCGGCGCATCGACGATGTTGCGGTCGATGTACAGCTTGTTCTGGACGACGTTGCGAAAATCGATCGTGGTGGCGATGCCGGTCGGAAGCTGGATGCCCTTCTCGGGCACGTAGCCTGTGAATGCGGTTCGAAACGTGACGTCTCCAAGATTGGTGTTGGGCCCGACGTAGGCGACCCAGGCCGGGAGATTCGACATCCCGTTGACCGCCAGTGTCAGCCGGTCGCCCTGACGCACGGTCACGTCGACGAGCTGCAGGTTTCGCTGGGTCCGCAGGTTCGACAGCTTCGTCGCGGGATCCAGCGCCGCTCGCACGATCGTGATCGGATGGGCGAGAAGTTCCACGCGACGCTGGCGGGCGCCGCCGCCGCCGATGTTGTAGGCAACGTCGCCGTCGAGCGTCTCGTTGGTCCGATTGAGTCCCAGCTGCCCGGCCGTCGAAGCGAACTCGAAATCCATCTTCAAGCGCTGCTGCACGCGCGTCCGCCCGTTTTCGAAATCGATGATCCGCGTGTGCTCCAACACCTTCTGCCATTTCTGCGGCGCGTCAGGGGCTCCGGTGATGTTCCCGCCGCCGTTGAAGTACGCGAGCTCGCCGTAGCCGATGATCTGCAGCGTTTTGATCGCCAGCACACGCTCGCGGCCGCCGAGCGCGTCCGCAGCGCGCCTCACGAGCTGCGCTTCCGGAGAGGGTCCTTGGCCGGCCAACCCAACCACGAGAGTGGTGGAGGCAATCGCCAGTGCAAGAACGACGATCCTGTTGGACATCGCAGGCTCCTTGAGAACGCGGTGAGGCATAGCTTACCGGCAGATCGTTGAAGTCCGGACGAATTCCGCCCATCACCGTCGCCGATATCCCGTATCGCCTCCGGCGATAACCGCGCGTCGACGTTCGTCGCACAATAGTCGGTATGCCTGACGACACATTGGCCTGGCGATGCATCCGGAGACGAGTGCTGGTCGCAGTGGGCATGATTGCTATCGCTGGCCCGTTACTCCAGTTGGACGCGCAGTGGTTCACGTATCCGAGCCCGCGTGCACCACGTACAGCGAACGGAGAGGTCGATCTGTCCGCGGCGACTCCGCGCCTGACAAACGGCAAACCGGATTTGTCCGGTGTGTGGATGACTGCTGAACCCGCGTGCGTCGTTCGGGGCGTACTGCCCCTGGCCGAACTCGTCAAACTCATTCCTCCGACGCGGACGTGCCCGCCTCGCACGGCCAGCTTCTCGAGGCAGAGCGTCAACATCGGGATCGATATGCCCGGGGGGTTGCCGTACCAGCCGTGGCTCGCGAAACTGGTTGAAGAACGGACTGCCAATCAGGCGATCGACGACCCGCACATCCGCTGCCTGCCCGACCTGTTCGTCCGTGCGTACGGGCTTCCGCATTACCTGAAGTTCGTCGCCACGCCGGATCTGCTGGTGATGCTGAACGAATACAACGGCGTGTACCGCCAGGTCTTCACCGATGGCCGCGCGCTGCCGGAGGATCCGAATCCGTCATGGCAGGGCTATTCGTCGGCCTCGTGGGCCGACGACACGCTGGTGATCGACACGATTGGATTTCGTGACGACGTGTGGGTCGACTGGGCCGGCAGCATGATTACAAGTGCCGGCCGGCTGCGCGAGCGAATCCGGCGGCCTGACTTCGGCCATCTCGAGATCGAGGTGACGGTGGACGATCCCAAGGCTTACACCAGGCCATGGTCGGTGACCCTGCGGCAGCAGTTCGCAGCTGATACCGAGCTGATCGACGAAATCTGTGCCGAAGGGGAGAGGTTCGCGAAACAACTCAAGTGACGTAGCCTTTCCGTGGTGGAACTCCGTCATTTGAGGTACTTCGTTGCGGTCGCCGACGAGCTCAACTTCACGCGCGCCGCCACGCGGCTCCATACCTCTCAACCGTCGCTCAGTCAGCAGATCCGCCAGCTGGAAGCGGAGGTCGGCGTCGCGCTTCTCGAACGGAGCCGGCATCACGTGGCGCTGACCAACGCCGGTCGCGTATTCCTGCGCGAGACGAAAGATATCCTCGGACGTCTCGATCACGCCGGGCGTCTGGCGAAGCAGGCAGCCGGAGGACGCGCCGGCGATCTATCGGTCGGCACATTTCCGGCCGCCGATGTTCGGATCCTTCCAGCCCTGCGTCCGCTCGTGGCCACGCATCTGCCCAACCTGAGGCTCATTCTCCATAGCAAGTACGCCGTTGAGCCTGTGACCGGCCTGCGCACCGGAGCGCTCGACGTGGCATTCCTGCGCGGGCCGCTGGACGCGGATGGACATGGACTCGAACTCGTCGATCTCCTGCACGAGGAGATCGTCGTCGTGCTGCCCGCGCACCACGCGCTGGCCAGGCGAAAGCGCATCCCGGTGCATCTCCTCAACGATCTGCCGTGCATCACGATGGAGCGCGCGCTCGCTCCTGCGCTGCACGACGCGATTGCCGCGCTGTACCGGAAGGCGCAACTGCGTATGCAGGCGGTCTCGAGTGCCGACAATGTGCTCGGCCACCTGCAACTGGTGCAGGAGGGACTTGGCTTCGCGCTGCTGCCAGACTCCGTTGGCGCGCTGCTGCCGCCCGGCGTCATCCTCAAGCCGCTGGCGTATGACCCCGTCCCGACCGTCTCGATCGTTCTCGGGTGGAAAGCCGGAAACATGTCTCCGCTCATTCGCGCGTTCGTCGATCTCGTCCGCCAGTCGATGTCGCTCAGGAAAGACGTCCGACGTCTTACCGGGCGGCGGAGAAAGTCTTAGCCGTGCCTACCTTCGCCCGCTAGACTGCGGTCGCACGTGATGAGCGACAACACCCCACCACGCGGCCCGCTTGCGGGACTCACGGTGCTCGATCTCACGCTGGCGCTCGCAGGGCCGTTTGCCACCTTTCTCCTGGCGGGGCTTGGCGCTCGCGTCATCAAAATCGAAAATCCCGAATCGCCCGATCCGTGCCGCCAGAACCCGCCTTATCTCGGGCGTGATGGCGTCTCGCTGGGTCGCACGCGGCCAGACGATGTCTCGGTCTCCGCGCTCAACCGCCTTCGCGGCAAATACGGCATCACGCTCAACCTGAAGCAGCCCGGCGCGCGCGACGTGTTTGCGGATCTCCTTCGCCAGGCCGACATCGTCGTCGAGAACTTCAGCGCCGGGGCACTCGACCGGCTCGGCGTCGGCCATTCGTTCGCCCGTTCGATCAACCCGCGCGTGATCTACTGCTCGGTGTCAGGTTTCGGTGCGGCTCAGGCCCCCGGCACCGGCAAGGCCATGGACAACATCATCCAGGCACTGAGCGGCCTGATGATGACGTCGGGCACTCCGGAGGATCCGCCCGTTCGCGTCGGCGTACCGGTGGCGGACCTTATTGCCCCGGTCTTCGGCGTGGTTGGAATTCTGGCGGCGCTTCGGCAGCGCGAAGCGAGCGGTGTGGGACAGCACGTGGACGTCTCGATGCTCGGCGTGCTCACATCGCTGGTCGCGGCGGAGCCGTTCGACCTGCTCGAGGCCTGCGGTCTGCCGCAGCGCACCGGTCGCGTCGTGCCGCGGCTGACGCCGTTTGGCATCTACGAGTCCGCCGATGGCTACGTGGCGATCTGCGCGCCGACCGAGCAGTTCGCTCGAGGGGTCTTCACCGCTATCGGCCATCCCGAGTTCGAACACGACCGGCGCTTCGCGACGCGTGACGCCCGCGTCGCGCACGTGAGCGATATGACTGAGCACATCGAGCGGTTCACGCG
>DASROF010000071.1:0-21357 GCA_035647075.1 Vicinamibacterales bacterium
GTGTTCTCGTCCCTCGCCAGACAGCCGGTGATGGTAGCGGGGACAGCAGCCGCGGCCGGCTCGGCAGGCGCCGGAGATGATGCGGGCTCCGGATCGCTTTCAGTCGTCCGCAACGACGCGGGCATCAGTCTCGCCCGCGGCGTATGAGTTCGCGGCGCCTCCAGCCTCGTCGCCGGAGCCGCAGGCGAGACTGATGCCCGCGTCGTTGCGGACGACTGAAAGCGATCCGGAGCCCGCATCATCTCCGGCGCCTGCCGAGCCGGCCGCGGCTGCTGTCCCCGCTACCATCACCGGCTGTCTGGCGAGGGACGAGAACACCTTCTGGCTGAAGAACGTGTCGGGAGACGATGCGCCGAAGTCGCGGAGCTGGAAGTCCGGCTTCCTGCGGAAGAAGTCAACGTCCGTCGAACTCGTTGACCGGGGATCCACAAACCGTCTGGCCGCGTATGTCGGTCGGAAGATTGAGACGACCGGTGCACTCACGGATCATGAGATGCGTGTGAAGACGTTGCGCGTCCTCGGCGCCTGCGAATAGGCGACTCCCAAGTCCCAATTCCCAAAGAAACCCACGAGGCCACGATTTTTTCGTGGCCTTCGTGTCTGTGACCTACGCTGTCAATGGTGGGTGGGAGGATGGCATCGGCGTAGAATGATGCATTCCTCTTCATCCCCCAATGAGGCAGTTGTGAGCTTCGAGCTGTCGACCCGCGATGCGGTCGACTGGCTGCGTGATGTGTCGCCGGAGTCGGTCGATCTGGTCATCACGGACCCGGCGTACGAGTCGCTGGAGAAGCACCGTGCTGTCGGCACGACGACGCGGCTGAAGCACAGCAAGGCGTCGAGCAACGACTGGTTCAAGATCTTTCCGAACGCGCGATTTGGCGAGTTGTTTGCCGAGTTCTACCGCGTCCTCAAACCCGACACCCATTTCTATCTGCTGTGCGACGCCGAGACGATGTTCGTGGCGAAGCCGGAGGCGGAGAAGGCCGGCTTCAAGTTCTGGAAGCCGGTGGTGTGGGACAAGTGCACCATCGGCATGGGCTATCACTATCGCGCCCGCTATGAACTGATCCTGTTCTTCGAGAAAGGAAAGCGGCGGCTGAACGATCTCGGAGTCTCCGACATCATCGAGGTGCCGAGGATCCGTGGCGGCTATCCGGCAGAGAAGCCGGTGGAGGTCGCCGAGGTGTTGATCAGGCAGAGTTCCGAGGCGGGTCAGGTCGTCGTCGATCCGTTCATGGGGTCGGGGAGTGTTGGCGTCGCCGCCGCGAGGCTCGGTCGGCGCTTTCTCGGCAACGATTTGAATCCGGAAGCCGTGCAGATTGCCGCGCGCCGGCTCCGCGAGGCGGGCGGCCAGGGAACCGCGCCTGCCGCCTCCGAGAGCGGAGAGCCGATGCAGGCCGACCTTCTCGATTCGGTGGGACGCGCGTGAAAGGTCGCCCTGATGGCCAGCCCGTTCCGACGTGGCTGCCGGAGGTGAGCCCGCAGAAGACGCAGATGACGGGTGCGGATTACGCGAACCTGGTGGCGTTGTACGTCGCCAGGCGCTTCGAGTCGCGAGGACTGAAGGCGTATCGGGAAGTCCGTGTCGGCAAGACGATCATCGCCAAGAACCGCTGCATCGACATCCTGTGCGTCGGCGACAACGGTCAGAAGGCGTTTGCGATCGAGTGCAAGTTCCAGGACAGCCAGGGCACAGTGGACGAGAAGATCCCGTACGCGCTGGACGACTTGCAGGCGCTGCCGATGACAGGCTGCATCGCGTACGCAGGCGTCGGGTTCTCGGCTGGTGTGCTGCATATGCTCGCCGCGTCACCGCACGCGGCGTTCTGCCTGCCGACGATGGGGCAGATCGAGTCGACGAACGACACGCGCGAGCTCGACCACCTGCTGGCCGTGCACTTCGGCTGGTGGGATGTGTTGATCGAGAGGAAGCGTCCCGTATAGCTTGCGATCTCGGTGTGCCGTTGTTCAGCGCACGATTTGCCCGGCGTTCAGCTTCACATCCGCCCGTCGCCACGCCTGCTGAAACTGGCTCTGCAGCGCGCCGATTTCGCCATCGCGCTCGCGGCCCTGCTTGAGGCGACTCTCTCTCAACCCCGACAACGACCATCCATTGTTCGGAAATCTCTTCAGGTCTTCGCGAAACGCCTTCTCGGCGTCCACCGGGCGCCCCAGCGAGAGCATCGCCGCGCCCTGGAGCTGACGCACGGGAATCGGCCAGTCGGGCGGTTCCATGTAGGTCAACTTGTCTTCCATCGACGCGGCCGCGGCGAAATGCTTCGCGGCTTCGCCGCCGCGCTTCTGCCGGGCGCGCAGTTCTCCGGCCGCGACTTCGTGGGCGATGTCCGCAACCGCTGCGGCGACGTTGACCGACGAGATGTATAGGGTCTTGAGCGCCGCGTCGTTCTTTGCCGTGGCGACCGCCGCGAGTTCCTTTTCCGCTTCGCTGATGCGGCCGGTGGCGGAGTACGCAATCGACCGCGCGGCATGAGAAATCGCTTGCATGTACGGAAGGTCTGGCGCCGCCGGCTCGGCCAGCACGTCGTCCCACATCGCAAACCGCACCTTCGTGTAGAGCGGCGTCAGCATGAAGTGCTGCACCATGCCGCCCATCGACGGATCGCGCAGCATGTCGGCGTGCATCTTGTCCTTCACTTCGTTGGCCGCGCGCAGCGCGTCGGCGCTCCGCCCTTCGAGTGACGCAGACGCGACGAAGAAGTGCGGGTTGTGCGGGATGTAGCCGACGTCGTAGGTCATGTTGCCCGCCACCGCGTTGCCGGCTTTATACGCCGCGTCCGCTTTGATGGCGTTCTCGTTGGCCGTCGATGCGTCGTTGAAGCGGCCGGTGCGCAGATAGATGTGCGCGGGCATGTGCACGAGATGCCCCGCGCCGGGCACCAGCGCCGGCAGCCGATCCGCGTGCGCCTCCGCACGCTTGGGATCGGGAGACGCCTCTACGGCGTGGATATAGAGGTGGATGGCGCCCGGATGGTCGGCCTTCCGCTTCAGCACTGATTCGAGCGACGCGATCACGTCGTTCGTGAACTCACGCGGGCTGCCATCTGCGTTCCAGTAATTCCAGGGCGACGTGTCCATCAGCGACTGCGCGAACAGCGTCGTCGCATCGAGGTCATCCGGATACCTCTGCGCCACGATGCGCATCGCGGCTGCATACGCCGCGTCGAGTGGCGGGCGGTCGGCTTTCGGATCCGCGACGTAGCGTTTCGCCAGCGCGTCGATGTACGCCTGCTCCTTGTCGGACGCCTTGCCAGCCCGCTGCTTCGCTTGCCCGATGGCGTCGAACGCGTCCCTGGCGGCTTCCGGCGTGATCGGTGCGTTGATGTTCGGCCCGAGCGCGAACGCCACGCCCCAGTAGCACATTGCGCAGTCCGGATCGATCGCAAGCGCCTGCTTGAACGAGCGAATCGCTTCGGCGTGATTGAAGGCGTAGGACAGCGTCAGCCCCTGATCGAAGTAGCGCTGCGCCTCGGGCGACGATGTCGTGATCTCGTGATGCAGATTGCCGAGGTTGTCGTAGAGCGGCGCTTTCGGAACGTTCGACGAACTGTCGGTCTTTTTGGAACATCCAGTGGCGGCGGTAACCACGGCGACGACGAGAAGCGCTCTGAACATAGCGTTTCGTGCAGTATAGATAACCATGCGCAAACCTGTCCGGGCGCTCGCCCTTCTCTGTGCAATCCTCCTTTCGTCGCTGGCCGGGGCGCAGACGCAGCTGCGCACGTGGCGGCTGGATTTCTATGAAACCGGCGGACCGGGCATCGAGGCCTACAGCTTCGACCGTCTGGTCATTGAACCGCTCGCCTGGCCGGACAATCCCGCCGCGAACGTCGAGCCACAGCCGACCGGCAATTACCGGTTCGAGGTCATCTCGGGCGGGAAGACGATCTTCGCGCGCGGCTATGACCCGGCATTTGCCGAGTGGCTGACGACCGCGGAGTCCAAGAAGGTCCGGCGCACGTTCCAGGACTCGCTGCGATTTCCGGCGCTGACGGCGAAAGCCGATGTCATCCTGAAGAAACGATCGGAAGAGGGCACCTATAAAGAGGTCTGGCGGTACCCCATCGATCCGGCGGATCCATTCATCGACCGCTCGACGCCGGCGCGGCAACAGGCGATCGAGATCGAGAAGCACGGCGAGCCTCCGACGAAGGTCGATCTCCTGCTGCTCGGCGACGGCTACACCGCGGCCGAATGCGCGAGCACGTTTCGCCCGCAGGCACAGCGGCTGTCGGCCGCGCTCTTCCGCGTCGATCCGTTCAAATCCCGGCGCAACGACTTCAACGTCTGGGGACTCTGTCCTCCGTCGTCGGAGTCGGGTATTGCAAGCCCGTCCCGTGGCATCTTCCGCCGGACTCCCGTCGGCGCGGCGTACGACGCGTTTGCGTCCGAGCGGTACATCCTGACGTTCGAGAACCGCGCGTGGCGCGACATCGCGGCGTGGGCGCCCTATGAATACGTAATCATCCTTACGAATGGCGCCACCTACGGCGGCGGGGGACTCTACAACGTCTTCTCGACTGCCGCCGCCGGCAACGACTTCGCGGAGTATCTGTTCATCCACGAATTCGGCCATCACTTCGCTGGGCTGGCGGACGAGTACTACACGTCGCCGGTCGCCTACGAGCCGCCGGCACGCATCTTCGAACCGTGGGCAGCGAACGCAACGGCGCAGGCGGATCGGTCGAAGCTGAAGTGGCGCGACCTGCTGACGCCGGGCGTACCGCTGCCGACGCCGTGGCCCAAGCCGCAATTCGAGGCGATGCAGAAGGACTATCAGGCGACTCGAGCAAAGCTGCGCGCGGACAAACGTCCGGAAGCGGAGATGACGGCGCTGTTCCGCCGCGAGGGCGAGGCGGAGATGAAGATGTTCGCCACCGCGGAGCACCGGGGCAAGGTCGGTTTGTTCCAGGGCGCGAACTACGATGCGAAGGCGTTCTATCGACCGGAGCTCGATTGCATCATGTTCTCGCGCAACCCCGTGCCGTTCTGCAAGGTGTGTCAGCGGGCGCTCTCGCAGCAGATTGATCGGCACGTCGCTCGCAAGTAATCGAGGCCGTGATTCGTGGTGTCCGGCTTTAGCCGGACCAACGGCTTCGGCCGGACCAGCGAGCGTGATATTCTCCGCCGCACTCTAGACGGGTCCGCCTTCAGGCGGACACTACGAAAGGATTCGCGATGGCCACTGAACAGGAGATTCCGCGTGAAGCGATTCACGCCTACAACCTCTATATCCATGGCGAGATCGACCGCCGCGCCTTCTTCGACCGAGTCAAGAAGGTAGCCGTCTCCGCCGCTGCCGCCGGCGCCATCGTCGATCAGCTGATGCCGAACTATGCGGAGGCGCAGCAGGTAAAGCCGGAGGACACGCGGCTGAAGACATCGCGTGAGACGGTGCAGTCGCCGAACGGCAACGGCACGATCAAGGGCTACCTCGTGCGGCCCGCCAGCGCGGGCACCAACAAGCTGCCCGCCATCCTCATCGTCCATGAGAACCGCGGCCTCAACCCCCACATCGAGGACGTCACTCGACGCATGGCGCTCGAGGGCTTCATGGCGTTTGCTCCGGATGGTCTGACGTCGGTCGGCGGCTATCCCGGAGACGATGACCAGGGCGGCGCGCTGTTCGCGAAGGTCGATCGCACGAAGATGCAGGAAGACATGTACGCCGCGGCGGTGTGGCTCAAGGCTCGCCCTGACAGCACCGGTCGCCTCGGCGCGACCGGCTTCTGTTACGGCGGCGGCGTGGTGAATCAGCTCGCCGTGCGGATGGGCCCCGACATCCAGGCGGTCGCGCCCTTCTACGGTCAGGCTCCGATGGCCGCCGACGTGGCGAAGATCAAGGCCGCCGTGCTCGTGCATCACGGCGCGACCGACACGCGCCTGGCGCAGGCGTGGCCGGCGTATGAAGAAGCATTGAAGGCTGCGGGCGTGCCGAACGAAGGCCACATCTACCCGGACGCCGGCCACGGCTTCAACAACGACGCCAGCGCCGCGCGTTACAACAAGGCTGCCGCCGACGCCGCGTGGAAGCGGACGATCGAGTGGTTCAATATGTACGTGAAGAACGTGAAGAAATAGTTGGTAGTTGGATAGTTCGTGTTAGTTGGTAGTTGGTAGTTGGTAGTTGAGCGGTTCCGTGCTCTTCACTACCAACTATCCAACTATCTAACTACGAACTAAAGAGACTTACTTTGCCTCGCCGCGGAATCGACCGACGTACGCCGCCTTCCCGACAACCTTTCCAACCATGGCCGCGTAGAATGCCTCCCGCGTAGAGGCTGGGGGAAGATCGAGGTTCGCGTTCAGCGCATACACCTCGAAGATGTAGTGGTGATAGCGCGGTCCTGCCGGTGCGCCCGGGCCCATGTAGATCGGCTTGCCCGTGATGTTATTGCCCATCACCGTTCCAGCCGGCATCTTGCTGCCGTCCTGCGGTCCTTCGGGCCAGCCCGCTGAAGCCGCGGGGACATTCCAGAACAGGGCGTGGAGCACATCGCCAGGCGGGTTGCCGATACTGGGCTCGATGTCGTGGAAGATCACTGCGAACGACACGGTTCCCATCGGTATGTTCGTGATCTTGAAGGCGGGCATCGTGCTGCCGCCAGCGTTCGAATACTTCGCCGGGACAATTGCTCCATCGGCGTAAGCATCGCTTTCGAGCAACATCGGAACCATGGCAGGGGCGCCGCCACGGCCACCGCCGCGACCACCGCCGCCACCGCCCTGCGGGGCCTGCGCCGCGAGAGTGGCGCCGAGGGCCACCGCAAGGGCTACTGCCACTGTCGAACTGAAGAGTCTGCTTCGCATGCTGTGATCACTCCTGCGCGTCAATTGCGTCAAAGTTAGCCCCCCAATCTACCCCGGAATGAGGGCTGGGCGCATGTACTTACGGCTGACACGAGGGTAGTGCTTACTCCCCAACTTCGATAAAAGTCTCACCCAGGGCGCCGAGGTGAGCACGACCGTAACGCGCAGCCAGGCGCAGCAGCCGAAGGAAGACCTGCGCGGTGAGGAAGGCATCTCCGCCGGCGGTATGACGATCGTGCGGGACGACGCCGAACCGTGCGCACAGGCTGTCGAGCGTGAACTCGCGGATGCGCTCAGGATCGGTAAACGCTCCGCTGCGCTCGAGATGCAGCG
Source organism: Vicinamibacterales bacterium (assembly GCA_035647075.1). Taxonomy (GTDB): domain Bacteria; phylum Acidobacteriota; class Vicinamibacteria; order Vicinamibacterales; family UBA2999; genus Gp6-AA40. The sequence continues at coordinate 7,165 of DASROF010000071.1, forward strand.
TCAAGTCCATCGTATCGAGGCTGCGGTTCATCAGATCGAAGCCAAAGTGACGCTGGTACGCGGCGTTCAGCGTCGACATGTCATGCCCGATGTGGTGGCCGACGACGACGCCGTCCCGCAGGTACTGCAGGAAGCGGCGCAGCGCATCAGGTTCGTCGAGGCCGCGTCGCGTTTCATCGCGCGTGATGCCGTGGACCGCGGCCGCCGCTGTGTTGCGCTCGATTCGGAGCAGCGCCTCGAACGAATCCTCCAAGACGATGTCGCCATTCTGAACAGCAACAGCGCCGATCGTGATGAGCCGGTCCGTGACGGGATTGAGTCCTGTCGTCTCGGAATCGAGCACCACGAAACGCACGCGATCGACGGGAGTGTCGTCGCTCCACGTTGAGTCGAACGCGCGCTGATAGTCGTCGATGAACGGTTCAATCACAGCGCGTCGAGCCATGCATAGTTCGACGTCAGCTCGATCAACCGATGGATCACGCGGAAGCCGCTTTTCAACACCTGCCGGTCGTGGCGGCTGAGCAGGGCCGGCGGCAATTCGGCGCCGTCCGTTCCCTGCCGGATGCCGACGCGCGCCTGCAGCCACAGCACAACGCTGCACGTGTCCGCCGCCTCGCGAAAAATCGCGTCGTGCTGTGGCAGCAGTCGGCGCGCCGTCGCGAACCGGTCCCGCGTTGATCCCGCGAGCACCCGACCGGCCGCCATGCCGTAGACGCGAGCGACATCCACCAGCGGTGTCAACGCGTTGCGATCGAGTTGGAACATCGCGCTCCGCTCGCCCATGTCGTCGACGACGGCGTCCTGGAAGATCGTCAGGGGAGGCAGGCGCGCCACGCAGTCGTTGGCGATGATTCGCAGGAAGTCGCGATCGATGGCGCTGGCCACGGTGGCCTCGATGTCCCTGCAGAACGGATGCGGATCGAGCAACGGACGCAGGTCGAAGAGCGAGCGGGCCAGGTACATCTGCTCGAGGATAGGACTGCGCACCCAGGCCTCGTACCGGCTCTTCCACTCGCCGATGCTTGCGGCGTAGAACGACCGTTCGAACGACACATTTGTCCGGGGCCGGTAGTCGCACTCGAGAAGCAAGTCCGCGACGCGCTGGTACTCGCCGGCCAGTCCCGGTCGCGCGTTGTCGGCAATCAGGAGCAGCTCCGGCGCCAGTCTGGGCAGCGTTTCGCCGCGCCCGGACGACCCGCAGAGGGCCCAGCACCATCCGTCGGAATCCGGGTTGTCGGCGAGCGCGATGACCCGGGTCACGATCGCGTCGTCGACGAGCGCGGTGAAACGTGCCAGCCAGTCCACGGAATGGGCGCTCTCGAGGTACTGCAGCGCAAACGCGCGCGCCCGGTGGTTGAGTGCTCGAAGCTCCGGGGTTCCGGAGGCGCGACGCACCTCGTGCAGGATGGCGACCGGCTGATCGCCAAACACCGACGCGATGTCGGCAGCCGTGACGAGCGCGTGGAGCTCGCCGTCGGGTGTTCCGTCAGCGGTGATGACCAGCGCCGGTGAAGCGGCCGGTCCCATCGCCAGTATGCCGTCGGCGACCGATGCCGTCGGGGACAGGGCGACCAGCGCGGGCTGAAGTACGCTCGCCACAGGCTGGTCGCTCGAGCCGTTGCCGTCAGTGAGTCTGGTCAGCAAGTCGATCGCGGTAATGAGGCCGCACGGCCGGCGATTGGAGTCGCGCACGACGATCGCGTCCACGCCGTGAGCCCGCATCGCGCGCGCGACATCCCGGATGGACTCCTGACAATCGCACGTGACGATCGGCTTCGCCTTGGCCACGTCATACAAGAAGATGTCTTCGGGTCGCCGCCGCGCTTCGGCGGCCTGATAGTCGAGCGTGACGGTGCTGTACGCAGCGACGAACCGTCGCGCGTCCGGATACTTCTCCAGCAACGTCTCGATATCGCCTGCGGGGAGGGCGTAGATCACGACGTCCGTCGCCGCGCGAGCCGAATGCAGAGTGGACGAGGCGCCGTTGAACCGCTCCACACCCAGCAGGTCACCGGGACCGCGGACGTCGCGCAGCTCGAAGGCGCCGTTGATCTCGCTCCACAGCGAAACGACCCCCTGCTGAATGACGAAGACCTCGTGCTTGTGGGTCTCGCCCTCCGACAGGATGTGCTCGTTCCGCTCGTGGAACCGTACTCGCCCACGGCCGGCGACCGCGAGCACGTCGACATCGTCCATGGAGTGAAACGGCGGGTACTGTTTAAGGAAATCAGCTACGCGATAGCTGATCGTGGAGGTGTCCATTAGTTGGTAGTTGGTAGTTGGTAGTTGGTAGTTGGTAGTTGGTAGTTGGTAGAGAGTTCGTAGTTCTGACTAGCTAACTATCCAACTATCCCACTAGCGAACTATCCGCTAACGCCGCCCGAGGCGCTTCGCCAACTGCGCCTCGAACTCCGCAACGGTCAGTCCGAACCGCGGCAGCGCCGTATCGACCGTGTGGCCGCGATCGAGGTCCTGCAGCAGCATGCCGACGTTGGCCATGCCGATTCGCGTGATCAGCGCGTTGGTGGCAAAAGCGCTCATGTCGTAGGCGATGTCGGCCTGCTGCGACGTGAGGCCGGTGTAGCCGTCCTCGAGGTTGGCGAGCGGTACGAAGACGCGGGCGACCGCCAGCCGCTTCTCGGACGCCGCCATGTCGTCGCCCTCGAAATACATCGCCAGTCCCTCGTTCAACCACGCGGGGACGTTGCGGTTCGAGATGGCCTGCAGCATCGCGTGCGTGAGCTCGTGCGTCAGGATGCGGTCGAAGGCGCGGAGATTCTGCGTGGCGCCGGCGACGGGCATACGGATCTGACCGTCGAAGCCACCCCCGGCCCACTCCGGTGCACCGGTGATGTCGTGGAATTGCCGCTCGGTATAGAGGACCACGTTGATGGCGTTCGACGGGTACGAACCGAGCGCCTTGCCGATGCGCCAGAAGGCGTCGCGGAGCACCGTCGTTGCCCGCTCGGCGAGCACCCGGTTCGCGGGACCGTCAAACAGAATGGTGAAGCGGTCGTCTTTCACCGCGCGGAAATTGTCGTGGACGCTGGCCTCACTGCGCCAGGTGGCCAGCCGCTCGCGCAGCAGCGTGGTTCCCGGCGACAACGCGAGTGCGCTTTCGTACGTCTTGATGGCGAAGGCGAGATCGCCCTGGTGATACGCGATGTCGCCGAGCAGCGCGGAGGCGGGCAGCAGCCGTGGCTCGACCTGCAACGCGCGCTTGAGAAACGAGACCGCGTCAGTGTCGCGTCCCTGGAGATGGGCCGCGGCGCCGGCACCGTACAGCGCTTCCGGATTCTGAGACTCCGCGGCGAGCACACGGCGGAACGCCGTCGCCGCGCGATCCGCGTCGCCTTTCTCCAGGGCTGCGAAGCCGGATTCCAGCGACTCGTCAACGCCCTGGGCGTGCGTCGGTGCGGGCGAGAGAACGGCTAGTCCGAGAACGAAGACGACCCACCGAGACATCGAGGTCACCGAGACGGGAAACATGGGAATTCTGGGTACCTCGGTGCGTCGGTGTTCGTGATCACTGTCCAGTGTGACAGGAAATGCAATTTGTCTGCGCCTGCGGCAACGGCTGCTTCGTCTTCATCCATTCGCCCGCGCGCGCGGCGTAGTCCGTGCCCTTCAGCATCGACTGAATCATCCCGTAATACTTCTCGGCGTCTGACGTCTTTCCTTGACGGCTGTTCAACTCTGCCAGTCCCTGCAGCAGCTCGCCGAGCGCGTGCTGGCTGAGCTTTTCGAGCTGACCCTGCTGCAGCTCGAACATGCGCTGATAGTCGAGACGCGCATTTTCGATCAGCCCTGGCACATTCGCGAGCCGCGGCATCGTCGGCGTCAGCATCCGCAACACGACGCCGCGTGCCATGCGTACGCGAATGTCGTCGGGCGCAATGCCCACCGCCGAGTCCATTTCCTTTGTCGCGCGCTGGAACAGGCCGATGCGATCGAGTGCTGAGAGGTCCGCGTTCGTCGATGAGTAGTACAGCGTCGCGGCGCCGTGCCAGGCGAGCGCCTGTGCATGGCTCGGGTTGGCCTCAATCGTCGTCGCGGTGACGTCCAGCGCGCGCTGCAACGCGCCCGGATTGCCGCCAAACCCGCTGAAGAGATCCGCCATGACTTGTGGCGGAAGCGACGTACTCGTGATCGCCGCTGGTGCTGCCGCCGCAGCAGCCGTCGGCGACGCTGCCGCACCGCCGCGTCCGAGACCGCGACCTGCACCAGGCGCTGCCAGCAGCCCGCGAGCCTGGTTCGCCGCCACGCGCTGCAACGTCCCGTTCTGTCCAGCGGCCAGCAGCGTCCCTCTCTGCTGCTGCGTGGCGAACTGCTCCCACGCGGGCTCGTCTTCGCGTCGAACGGGAATCAGGCCGAATGAGATGCTGCCCATTTCATCCGTCGATTCCTCGCCCCACCACACACGTTTCGGCGGGTTGCTCGGATTCCGCGGGTTGGCCGCCGTGTTGTCGTAGGTGATGCGGACGTCGAGCCGCGTCCCTTTCGGCAGCAGTACCGGCTCCTTGTAGTTGTAGCCGTCCTGCCAGTTGAAGTCCCAGTCCTGGATCCAGAGCAGCGGTTTCGTCGTGCCGTCGGGCAGCGTCGCCGTCGCCTTGAACTCCTTTCCGAGATAGTGCGCGTGCGGGTTTGCGAGATAGACCTTCACGTCTACCGGTAACGTCGCCGACCGTTCCATCGCATAGTTCCCGCCGGCCGCAATCTCCTGCAAACTGCCGATGCCGAAGAGACCCGGCAGCTGCAGTACGCGCAGCATGCGATCAGGCGCTTTCTCCGCAAAATAGATCCCGACGGTGGACTTCTCACGCTCGGCCTTGCCGGAGGGGTGGAAGTGCATCTGAATGACGAAATCGGACCCCTTGCTCATCGGCAGCGCGAGACCCTCAGGCAGAAAGCGCGGGCTCGCGCCCACCGCCCATCCGCCGAGCGGACCTGCCGGCGAGATGTTGGGATTAGCACCGATCGGCGCCAGTCCGCGGAATCCTGGCTGGCCGTCTGCGCCGTCGATCGACGCGTAGGCGCCGCTTCTCACATACGCGAACAGCGCGTGGTGAACGACCGTGCGCGCACGCGGACGGAACTCCACCGCCCGTACCCACTTGTCCTCGAGCAGCTTGGATGGGATCACGAAGTTGCGGAAGATGTCCGGGCCGCTGGCCGGCACCTCGAACTCGGTCGGCATCTCGAGCACGAGGTCGGGTGTCCCCAGCCTCCATCCGCCGGTGAACTTCGGTACGGCCGGCATCTTCGCCTTCGGCCCTTCCGGCATTCCGTTCTTGACCCACGCAGCGATTGCCTGAATCTGCGTGTCCGTCAGCCGCCGCTCGTCCTGGAAGTCGCCGTAGCCGTGCGTGGCCTGCCAGGGTGGCATGTATCGCGACCCCGTCACGGCGGCGATCAGCTGCCCACGATTCTTCACGTCGTCGTACGAGATCAAGGAGAACGGGGCGGCCTCGCCCGGCCGATGGCACGTCACGCAGTTCTCGTACACGATCGGCGCGATCGTCTCGGTGAAGGTCACGCGGCTCTGAGCGGGTGCGTTCTGCGCCTGCAGTGGTGCCTCGCCTCGCGATACGACCGCGATGAGGAAGGCTGCTGAGGCAAGGACGAGAAGCGTTCTTGTGGCTTCCGCCTTCAGGCGGAAGGTCGATCGTGTACGCATAGTCATTTGTTTCGCGGCTGAGGCCGCGTGATGAAGCAGCCGAGCGCTTCAGTCTCCGGTTTGGGCACTGGCTTGCCGGCCAGGATGGCATCGAGCGCGTCGATCAGGTCGTGCTCGGTCACGTGCTGTCGTGGTTTCCCCAGGGAGGCGAAGAAGTTGTCGATGCGGCCGCGGTAACGGACCGCACCGCTGGCATCCACGACCACAGCCGCGGGCGTGATCGTGGCCTTGGCGCGGTCGGCCAGCGCCCGCGAACTGTCGATGGTTGCCGGGATGGCGCTGTAGGAGAAGTCCTTCAAGTGCTTTCGCACCGCGGTGGCCTCAACGCGGACGTCCTCGTACGCCAGCGAACAACCTACGCCTTTGGATTCGTACGCCTTGCAGATCCGCTGAATTTCCGGCGCGTATGAATTGGAAATCGGGCAGTCGGTCTGGACGAACAGGAGCACGGTTGCCTTGCCGGCAGGCTGGAACGGCGACATCGAACGGCCGTCGATGTCGCGCGTCTGACCGGACACACTACCAGCCAGCAGCGCGATGACGCCCGCCCCGAGCAGACCCCGCTCCCAGCGCATTACGGTACTCCTTACGTAGGACACCGGCTTACGGGTGCCAAATGGGAGTGAAACTAGATCGTAACCTTCAATACCGGGATCACACGTAAAAAGTTCGTCGAAGGACCTCCATTAGGGGCGCCAATGATATGGTTCGCGCATGAAATGGCTGCCGTTGACGATCCTCGTTATCGGTACGACCGTTGGTCATGCGCAACGGGCGCCCTCTTTCCAGGTCCACGAAGCCACCATCGCCGATATCCAGCGTGCAATCCAGGGCGGACGTGTCACCACTCGTGGCCTCGTCCAGCAATACCTGAACCGCATCAAGGCCTACAACGGCACCTGTGTGAACGAGCCGCAAGGCCTCCTCGGCCCGGTCACCACCATTCCGCACGCCAGGCAGATCAACGCGCTCTCAACGTTGAATCTGAGGCCGGCTGCGCGCGAACGATGGGGGTTCGACGCGCGCAAGGCGCGCAGCATGACCGACCGCGCCGACGGCGCTGCCGACATGCCGGATGCGCTCGAGACCGCGGCAGCGCAGGACCGGGCGTTCACACGCACAGGCCGGCTCGTTGGTCCGCTGCATGGCGTGGTGATGGCCATCAAGGACCAGTACGACACGCGAGACATGCGGACCACGTCAGGCGGCGATGCGCAGTACGCCAACGATCGGCCGCCGGATGACGCGACGTTTGTGAAGAAGTTGAGAGGTGCGGGCGCGATCATCCTGGCGAAGGCGAATCTCGCGGAGTACGCGGTGGACGGTGCGCGCAGCTCGTTCGGAGGTACCTTCTGCAATCCGTACGACACCGAACGGGAGCCGGGCATGTCGAGCGCCGGATCCGGGTCGTCCGTGGCCGCGAATCTCGTGACGTGCGCGATCGGCGAAGAGACGGTCGTCTCGGTGCGCTGGCCGTCGGCGGTGAACAGCATTGTCGGCCTGGCGCCGACGAAGGAGCTGGTCAGCACCGACGGGATGATTGGCGCCGGCCTCAACATGCGCGTCGGGCCGATGTGCCGTACCGTTGCAGACACCGCGCGCATCCTCGACGCCATCGCCGGCTACGACCCGAAAGACGAATACACGGCGCTCAGCGTCGGTCGCACGCCGCAAACGACCTATCTCTCTGCGACGACATCACGCTCGCTTGCCGGGTTGCGGATTGGCGTCGTGCGCGAATATCTCAATCGCCAGCTGCTCGCGAAAGCCGACGAAGAGAGCGTGGACCTGATCGAACGCGCCATCGGCGTGTTGAAGAAGCTCGGTGCAACGGTCGTCGATCCCGGCGCCGGGGGCGCATTGTTCCAGCGCTGCATCACGCAGTCTGCGCCCGAACTGCTCAGCAGCGTGTTCACGCGTCAGAACAAGCAGTTGTTCGCAGTAGATGCGTCGGGCCAGCCAACCGGTGATCAGATCGCGACGCTCGTAGACCTGCGAGCGAATCCGTCGCGGGTGCCGGAGGGTCTCACGCTGCGCACGCTTGGCGGCGGCTTCGGCGAGCCCGGTGAAGACAAGTACATGATCAATCGCTACCTGCGCGAGCGCGGCGACGCCAACATCACAACGAACGCCGATCTGATTTCCAAGGCGACGTTCTACAACGATCCCAACTTCCCGAATCGTCGTCAGGCGCGGGAGCAGGCCGAGCGCTCAACGACGCTCGACACCTCTGCGCGAATGCACACGCGGTTCGCGCTGCAGACGCTGCTGATGCAATGCATGGGGGAGCAGAAGCTCGATGCGCTGGTGGCGCCGATGTCGACCGTCCCGCCGCGGAAGCTGCTGTCGCCGCGCGAGCCGAACAGCAACGGGCGCAATCCGATCGGCTGGTTCATGTTCGGTCAGCAGGGTTTCCCGGTCATCGACGTGCCTGCCGGCTTCACGACGAATGTCTGGGATCGCGAGCGCGACGGCAACGGCACGCGGCTCGTCGGCCCGATTCCGGCGAAGCTGCCGGTCGGCGTCGACTTCATCGCCCGGCCGTTTGGCGAGCCGTTGCTCTTCCGCATCGCCGCGGCCTATGAGGCGGCGACGAAGAACCGCAGACCGCCGGAAGACTTCGGCCCGCTGCCATGAGCTTCATCGCACGCCTCCTGATCAACGCCGTTGCCCTCTGGCTGGCGACGCGATTCGTCAACGGCATCTCGTTCAGCGGCGAACTGCCATTCCTGCTCGTCGTCGCCCTGGTCTTTGGCGCGGTCAACACCATCGTCAAGCCGATCCTGATGATCCTGACGTTCCCGTTCCTGATCATCACGCTCGGCCTGTTCCTGCTGGTCCTCAATGCGGTGATGCTCTGGCTGACGGGCGCGATCTCCGACGCGGCCAACCTGGGATTCCACGTCAGCAGCTTCAAGGCCGCGTTCGTCGGCGGCCTCGTCGTGACCGTCGTCAGCTTCGTGCTGTCGTTGATGGTGGGAAGCGACTCGAGCCGGAAACGCAAGAGCTCGTAGCCAGTGGCGTCACGGCGTGACATCTACCGCGCCGGCGCCGCGGCTGTGGCTCAGTCGCGTGGCTGTCGTTGTCGGTTGATCAGAAAGATGACCGCGATGACCACCAGCAGAAGCAGGATCTCGGGAAGGCCTGGCCTGGGCATCACTGTCGATTGAATCGATGCACACGGCCGAACGCGTTGAACTCGGCGACGAAGATGTCGCCGTGATCGTTCAGCGCGACGCCATGCGGTGAGAGCACGAAACCGGTCTTCCACTGCGCCGGTGGAATCTTGTTCGTGCCTGTGCCTTGCTCGGTGTTCGCGCCGACGCGCTGCACCACGGTGCCGGCCTTGTCGAGAATCGTGACGCGGCCGTTCAATTCACCGACCACCGCGTTGTCACCGTTGATCACGATCGCCGCGGGCAGCAGGAGATCCTTCGCCACGACGCCGAGGAACTCGCCTGTGAGCGACATGTGGACGACGCGATTGTTCGCGCGATCGCAGGCAATCAATCGCGCCGGCGTGAAGCGCGTGTCGATCGCGAGCTTGTGCAGCGTGTTAAAGCTGTACGGAGCCGCCTTGCCGCCGAATGACGACAGGTACTTGCCGGTCTTGTCGAACCGGTGGATGAAGTCGCTCGCGTACCCGTCGGTCACATAAATGTCGCCGTTGGGCGCGACGTCGAGACCCGTCAGCAGCATCGACAACTGGCCGCTTCGCGCGTTCCTGATCTTGAACTGATCCGGAATCTGCGCCGAGCCGATCGTCATGACGATCCCGCCATCGAGCCGCATCTTCACTACCGTCTGCCCGCGCATTGTCGCGCCGTAGATGAACTCGCCGTCCGCTTCCTTGTGAATCACGAACCCGTGGAGGTCGCTCGGTGCGTTCGGTACGTTGCGCACGAATTTGCCGTCCGGCGCGTAGACCTGCAGTCCCGCCGCCGGATCCTGCACGCTCACGTAGACCTCGCCGGTGGAACTGACAGCGATATCGCCGTGCATGTTCCCGAGGTTCTCCCGTCCGGCTGGCAACTTCAACCAATCAGCCACCGCAGTGAAATCGGTGGCCGCGACAGCGGGAGTCAGGAGGGAAGCCGCGACGAGCAGGGCGAGAGCGATCTTCTTCATGGCGCGCTGATTCTAGCTGTGGTCCTATGTAAGCGCCAATCACATGACACAGCGCTTCGTGCGGTGGCTCGTTCTCCTGTTCGCCGTGATGGCGGGGGCCGGCGGAGTGTTGCTTCGCGGCCAGGCCCCCCCGCAGCAGCCGCCCACATTCCGTGGATCCATCGACGCGGTCCAGTTGAGCGTCATCGTCACCGACCGTGAGGGCAATCCCGTTTCCGGTCTCACCGAGGACGACTTCGAGATTCTCGAGGACGGCAAGCCACGGCCGATCACGACGTTCGCGGCCGTCAACATCCCGATCGAGCGGACGGAACGAACGCTCGTTGAGAAGGACGTGCTCAGCAACGACGGCCCGCCCGGCCGTCTCTACGTCATCGCGCTCGATCAGATGGCAGGGGACAGCGCGTTGCGGACGCGTGCCTTCCTGCGGCGGTTCGTCGAGGGGTACTTCGGGCCGAACGACACGGCGGCGGTCGTATTGACGACCCAGGGTAGCCGCGAATCCGGGCAGGAGTTCACGAGCAACCCGCGTCTGCTGCTCAGTGCCATCGACAAGTTCGACGGCGGCAGTCCGGATATGAGTGGCCGGCTGCGAGAGAAGAATTTCATCGGCGACTTCAAGGGGCTGATGCAGTTCATGGCGACGCTGCGTGGCGGACGCAAGGCAGTGATTTTCGTCAGCCAGAACATCCCGGTCGATGCCTACGACGTTGTGGACAGAGGCCGCGCGCGGTTTGGCGGACTCTTCTCGGAAGTCGACACGGACTGGATCGACGCCTTGTCGTTCGCGACCCGCAACAACATCGCCGTCTATCCGATCGATCCGCGGGGCCTGACCACCGGGGTCACGGGCGAATCGGAGGATGGCTCCACGACGGCGAGCCAGGCGTCACTCGACGAGCGCGTCGGCCTGGGCGGTCTTGCCGCGGTGACGGGCGGCTTCGCGCTGACCAGTTCCAACAACTACACCGGAGCGTTCGAGCGTTTAGTACGCGAGAACAGCACGTACTACCTGCTCGCCTTCAATTCAGGCGTTGAGAAGCGTGATGGCCGCTACGTCCGTCTCGACGTCCGGGTGAAGCGCCCGGGGTTGCAGGTGCGATCGACCGAGGGTTACGTCCAGCCGCGAGGCAAGCAGCAAGAGCCGAAGCGGCCGCCGACCTCCGCGATCCTGGCCGCCACCTGGGACGCGGTCGCGAGTGCGATTACGACGAGCGGCGTGTCGATGCGCGTCAACGCGGCCGCCTTCAAGGGCCGCGGGAAGGAAGCGATCGTTCCGATCACGGTCGAGCTCTCCCCCGAGAAGCTGAATCTCGTCGAAGAGAACGGCGCCTATCGCGGCCAGATCGAGATCGTGTTCGCCGTGACCGACTCCAAGAAGAGACGTTTTCCGATCTGGCGGCATCGGGCGCTGCTGGCCCTGAAGCCGGAGACGTACGAGCGGGTCAGCAAGGGCGCGATGCGGGTGGTCTCGCAGATGCCCCTGCCCGAAGGCCATTTTCAGATTCGTGCGTCGGCCGGAAGCTCCTCCGTCGCCGGGAGCGTCATCTACGACCTGGAGGTTCCGGACTTCCGCGACGACTTCGAGTTGAGCGGCGTCACACTCACCTCGAAGCAGGCGCGGGAGACCTTCACGTTCAGTCCACACCGGATTGACGTCGCGCTGCCCGGCCCACCGACCACGGCCCGTGAGTTCTCGCGCGACGACGCGCTGACGCTGTTTACCGAGGCTTATGAGAACCGCAAGAAGCCGCACACCGTGACGTTGACGCTCGAGCTCCGCAGCGAGGACGGCCGCGTCATCGGCTCCGACAGCATCGATCGGAAATCTGTCGAAAAGCCGAAGGATGCGAGCGTCTACGCCTTTGCCCCGAACCTCAGCCTGGAGGATGTGCCTCCCGGCCGCTACGCCGTTCACGTCGAAGCACGGTCGTCGCTCGACAAGAACGACAAGAAAAAGAGCATTGCCCGCGACATCCCGTTCAGCGTCCGGTAAACACGGCGGGCGCGGAGGGGCTATTTAACCGACAGCGACGACTTGGTGTATGTACTGACCCACCACAGACTCAGAAACATCCCGAATGAGGAGCAGACATGTGCGATCAGGAATATTTTGAGAAAGATCGGCTGGAGTACGAAGCCAGAGGGCTGATCACCCGCCGGCAGTTCGGCGTGCTGGTCGCGGCAGGCATCTCGATGGCCCTGCCGGCCGTGGCGAACGCCCAGGCAACGGGTGAAAAGGACGTCGAGATCAAGACGCCCGACGGCACCGCCGATGCCTACTTCGTCTATCCATCAACCGGTTCCGCCGCCGCCGTTCTGATCTGGCCGGACATCTTCGGCCTGCGGCCGGCGATGCGAACGATGGCCAAGCGTCTGGCGTCATCCGGGTACTCGGTGCTCGTGGTGAATCCCTTCTATCGAGTGGGCAAGCCGACGGCCACCGGTGCGACGCCGATCGCGGAGATGTTGCCCTTCAGGAAAGGGATGAGCCAGGCCGGGGACATGTCGGACGCCAAGGCGTTTATCGCCTGGCTCGATCAGCAGCCGCAGGTAAACAGGAATCGCAAGATCGGCACTCAGGGCTACTGCATGGGTGGGCCGATGACGTTCAATACGGCGTCGGCCGTACCCGATCGCGTCGGTGCGGTGGCGTCGTTCCATGGCGGCGGTCTCGTCACCAAGGAAGGCGATCCCAACAGTCCGCATGTGCTGGCGGCGGCGACGAAGGCGTCGTTCCTCATCGCGATTGCCGAGACCGACGACAAGCAGCGGCCGATGGAGAAGGACGTGCTGAAGGCTACGTTCGCCAAAGCCAACCGTCCGGCAGAGATCGAGGTCTATCCCGCGGCGCACGGCTGGTGCCCGCCGGACACCACGGTCTACAACGAGCCCGCGGCAGAGAAGGCGTGGGCGCGACTGCTCGCGCTGTATAAGACCGCGCTCGCTTAGACCGCGACGTCGAGGAGAAATGGCCCCGGTGACTGCAGCGCCTGCTGCAGCGCCGGGGCGAGATCGTGAGCGTGCTCGACGCGCGCCGCACCGCATCCCACCGCCTTTGCCAGGCCGACGAAATCCAATCCTGGGAGCTTCGTTCCAATCAACTGCTTGATGTTGAAGTGGGCGGTGAACTCGCTGAGCGCCGCGTAGCCGCCGTTGTTGACGATGACGATCGTCATCGGCAGCTTCAAGTCGGCTGCCGTCCATAATGCCTGGAACGAGTACATCGCCGAGCCATCGCCAAACAATCCGATGACGCGCTGCTGCGCCGATTTCGCCAGCGCGATGCCGACGGCCGCCGGCATGCTGTGACCGAGACCGCCGCTCGCACAGGTGAAGAAGCTCTGCGGCCGCTCGATCGGCAGATACGCCTGCATCGTCTTCCTGCTCGACGGCGACTCCTCGACGATGATGCTGTCGGCGTGACGGACGTCGGCCAGCGTCTGCATCAGGAACGCCATCGTCAGGCCAGCCTCGGCGCTGACGCGCGGCGGCGCGGTCCGGCCCCGCGGCACGGATCGTCGCGGCGGCTTCGAGTGCTCGAGGATCGCCTTCACGCCCAGACGCACGTTGCAGACGAGCGCTGTTCCCAGAGGAGTCCACGCCGCCACGTTCGGGTCGTCGACGATCTGTACGAGCGCCGCGCCGGGTGGAATGTGCGGACCGAATCCCTCGATGTGGTACGTGAACACTGGGGCGCCCAGCGCGACGATCAGGTCGTGGCCGTCGAGGAGCTTGACGATCTGCTCGCGCATGGGCGGCAGGAAGCCGGCAAAGAGCGGGTGCCGTTCCGGGAAGCTGCAGCGCGACGACATCGGGCTCACCCAGACGAGGGCCTGATGGCGTTCGGCCAGCGCGATGACTTCATCCCACGCGTTGTTTCGATCGACGCCGAAGCCGACCACGAATGCGGGCCGCTCGCTGCGATCGAGCATCGCGGCGATGTCGGTCGCGAGCGCTTCGTCTGGTGAGAGTGCGCGGCTGACCGTCCGCGGTTGAATGGCCTCGGTTGGCTTGTCCCAGTCGTCCACGGGAATCGAGACGAACGTCGGGCCGCACGGCTCCTGCATCGACAGGTAGTAGGCGCGCGCAATCGCGAGCGGAACGTCCTCACCGCGCGCCGGCTCGACAGCCCACTTCACGTACGGGTCGGGCAGCTTCGCGGCGTCCGTGGCGAAGAGAAACGGCTCGAATGGAAGAATCGATCGGGCCTGCTGACCAGCCGTGATGACCATCGGCGTTCGATTGCGGTACGCCGTAAAGATGTTGCCCATCGCGTGGCCGACGCCCGCCGCCGAATGCAGGTTGACAAAGGCCACGTTGCCCGTCGCCTGCGCATAGCCATCCGCCATGCCGACGACGACAGATTCCTGGAGGCCGAGAAC
>DASROF010000072.1:0-18486 GCA_035647075.1 Vicinamibacterales bacterium
CCAGGGAAATCGCGCCCATTCAGATTCCGCTCGGCGAGGAGAAGGCGTTTACCGGCGTCGTCGACCTCGTCAGCATGAAGGCGTTCACCTTCGCCGGCGACAACAGCGGGAAGATGACCGAAGCCGAGATCCCCGCTGCGCTCGCGGAGCGGGCGCAGAAGGCCCGCGACCAGTTGATTGAGTCGGTTGCCGAGGCTGACGAGCAGTTGATGGAGACGTTCTTCGCCGAGGGGACGCTGAGCCAGGCGCAGCTCGTCTCAGGCCTGCGGACCGCGACGATGGCCGGCAAGCTGTTTCCGCTTGTCTGCACGTCCGCGCCTCACATGACGGCGGTCCAGCCGCTGCTGGATGCCCTCGTGAATTTCGTCCCGTCGCCGGTGGAACGGGAGTTCCCGGCGCTCGCCTCCGACGGTTCGGAGGTCGGCGTCACGCCTTCGGACGGGGCGCCGTATGCCGCGTTCGTCTGGAAGACGATCGCGGACCCCTTCGCCGGCCGCATCACGATGCTCCGCGTCGTCAACGGCACCCTCAAGTCGGATGCGACCGTCATGAACGTCACCCGCGATTCTGCCGAGCGGCTGGGCCATCTGCTCGCGCTCCAGGGCAAGGCGCAGACCCACGTGTCCGAACTGAAAGCGGGCGACCTTGGCGCAGTCGCCAAGCTGAAGGACACCCATACGAGCGACGTCATCGCGGACAAGCAGGTGAAATACCGCGTCGCCGCCATCAAGTTCCCGGAGCCGGTGCTCGCCTACGCCATCGAGCCGAAGAGCCGCGGCGACGAGGACAAGATCAGCACCGCCATGCAGCGGCTGCGCGAGGAAGACCCGAGCATCAACTACACCCGCGACCCGCAGACCCACGAGCTGCTGCTGGCCGGCCAGGGCCAGTTACACATCGAAGTCACCGTCGCAAAGCTGAAGCGGCGCTTCGGCGTTGAAGTAAACCTGAAGCCACCGCGGATTCCGTACCGCGAAACGATTACCGCCTCCACCGAGGCGCACGGTCGCCACAAGAAGCAGACCGGCGGCCATGGCCAGTTCGGCGACTGCAAGATCAAGGTTGAACCGTTGCCGCGCGGCAGCGACTTCCAGTTTGTCGACGACATCTTCGGCGGTTCGATCCCGAGGCAGTTCATTCCTGCCGTCGAGAAGGGTATCCAGGATGCGCGGCTGCGTGGCTTCCTGGCCGGTTATCCAATGGTCGACTTCAAGGCGACCGTCTTCGACGGCTCATTCCACCAGGTGGACTCGAACGAGCTGTCGTTCAAGATGGCTGGTACGCTCGCCTTCAAGGACGCGATGACGCGCGCCAGGCCGACGATCCTCGAGCCGGTGATGCAGGTGGAGGTCTACGCACCAAGCGACTTCGCCGGCGACCTGATGGGCGACCTGAACGGCCGGCGGGGACGCATCGCCGGGATGGATACCCGCGGCGTCATGACCGTCATCCGCGCCCAGGTACCGATGGCGGAGATGCTGACCTACGAACAGCACCTCACGTCCGCGACTGGCGGACGCGGGTCGTACCACATGGAGTTTTCACATTACGAAGAGGTGCCGTCGCACCTGCAGGGGAAGATCATCTCAGCCGCGAAGGCCGAGCGTGGCCAGGAAGTCGCAGAAGAAGTTTGAGAATTACCCCTGACAGTAGCGCGTAGGTTCCGTACAGAAGAAGGGGCCGGCTCACGCCGGCCCACTTGGGACTTACTTATTTACCTGTGATTTGAAACTGGTCAGTGTCGTTACGACCCGCCGGCCTTCCGTGGGGTCGTGCTCTTCTGCGCCTTGCCCTTCGTCTGACCGCCGGCCTGCGCCTTTGAGCCGCCCTCGGATCTCGACGCGCGCATCCGCTGCGCGGCCTGCTTGAGGCGGTCGCCGACGCCCTTCGCCTTCTTCGGGGCTTCCTTTGACTCGTCCTTCTCGGCTGCCGCTTTCGGGTTGTACTCGCTGCCCACCAGCTCCACGTGCGCGACTTCGGCGGCGTCACCACGCCGGAAGCCGACACGCAGAATCCGTGTGTAGCCTCCCGGCCGTTCGGCGAAACGCGGGGCCAGCGTGTCGAACAGCTTGCCGACGACGGTTTTGTCCGGCAGTTCCGCGAGCACGAGCCGGCGCGCATGCAGGGTCCTGCCGTTAGCGTCGCCTGCCGCCACGCCGCGCTTGGCGATGGTGATCAGACGCTCGACGAACGGCCGCAGCTCTTTCGCCTTCGGCATGGTCGTCTCGATCTTCTCGTGACGCAGTAGCGCGATGGCCTGGTTGCGCAGGAGCGCGATCCGGTGTTCCGTCACGCGCCCCAGCTTGCGATATCCGACGTTGTGTCTCATGGCTGTATTCCCGGAGGCCCCAAGGCCAGTGCCTGAGGCCTCACTCCTGGTGCACCGCAGGTTGATCCAGTCTCATGCCGAGGCTGAGTCCCATGCTGTGCAGGATCTCCTTAATCTCGTTCAGCGACTTGCGGCCGAAGTTCTTCGTTTTGAGCATCTCGGCCTCGGTCTTCTGCACCAGCTCGCGAATCGTGCGGATGTTCGCGTTCTTGAGGCAGTTGTAGGACCGCACCGACAGTTCCAGCTCTTCCACGCTCTTGTCGAGATTCTCGTTGAGCGATCCCGCACGCGGCTGCTCGGCCGCCGCCTCGGCGGATTCCCCGGCATCCTCAAGGTTGATGAAGATGTTCAGGTGATCGCGAATCAACTTGGCCGCGAGCGACACGGCATCGCGCGCGGTGACCGATCCGTTCGTCCAGACGTCGACGGTCAGCTTGTCATAGTCGGTCGTCTGTCCGAGACGCGCGGCCTCGACCAGATAATTCACCTTCTTGACCGGCGAATGCACGGAGTCCACCGGAATCCAGCCGATGCCGAGATCCTCGTCGAAATTCTTGTCCGCCGAGATGTAGCCGCGGCCGCGCTTCATGCGCAACTCCATGTGCAGCTTGCCGCCGTCGGACACGGTGGCGATGTGCGCCTCCGGCTCCAGAATCTCCACGTCCTGATCGACCTCGATGTCCTTGGCTCGGACGATGCCAGGCTTGTCGACACGAAGGATGAGCGTCTTGGTGTAGTCGACGTGCATCTTCAGCGGGATCTGTTTCAGGTTGAGGATGATGTCGGTCGCATCCTCGACCACGCCTGGAATCGGCGAGAACTCGTGCAGCACGCCGTCAATCTTCACCGCGGTGATCGCCGCGCCCTCGATGGATGAGAGCAGCACGCGGCGCAGCGCATTGCCGATGGTCGTCCCGAAGCCACGCTCGAACGGCTGCGCGTAGAAGCGTCCAAACCGATCGGTCAGCGTCTCACGTTCGAATTCGAGGCGCTTCGGGCGCTGAAAACCTCTCCAGAGCATCATTGTTCTGTCCTTCCGCAACGGGCCGGCAGTCCCGGCCTCCAGGCCTGCGAGTTACGTCCACCGACCTCCCGCTGCAGGCCTGTCAAGCTGCGGGCCGGTGGCTGCGAAACACGAAGGAGTACTTCGTGTTATTTCGAATACAACTCGACGATCAGCTGCTCCTGCACCGGCAGGTTGATCTGCTCGCGCGTCGGCACCGAGCCGACCTTCGCGGACATGCCCTCGGCGTCGAAACTCAGCCACTCCGGCACACCGCGTCCCTTCACTTCCTCGAGCGCGTGGAGAATCGCCGGCACCTTGTGGCTGCTCTGCCGCACCGTGACCACATCGCCCGGCTTCACGGAGAACGACGGGATGTCGACCTTGCGGCCATTGACGGTGAGATGTCCGTGGCGGACGAGCTGACGTGCCTGGGCACGTGATGTGGCCAGGCCGAGCCGGTAGGCGACGTTATCGAGGCGCCGCTCGAGCAATTGCAGCAGCGTCTCGCCGGTGATGCCGCGCGTCCGCTCCGCCTGCTCGAAATAGCGACGGAACTGATCCTCCAGCACCCCGTAGATGCGCTTCACCTTCTGTTTCTCGCGCAGCTGCACGCCGTAGCCGGCCAGCTTCTGCTTGCGTGTCTTCCCATGCTGCCCGGGCGCGAAGTTGCGCTTCTCGATGGCGCACTTTTCCGTGTAGCAGCGCTCACCCTTGAGGAACAGCTTCATCCCTTCGCGGCGGCACAGACGGCAAACAGGTCCAATGTAACGAGCCATTCTTAGTCCTTCGTCCTTAGTTCTTCGTTCTCAGTCCGTCTCTGGTCCTTGGTCCCCGGGCACTGGTCCTTCGGGTCAGACTCGACGTCTTTTCGTTGGGCGGCAGCCGTTGTGTGGAATCGGCGTGACGTCGCGGATCGACTTCACTTCGATGCCGACGGTCTGCAGCGCGCGAATCGCCGACTCGCGACCTGACCCGGGGCCCTTCACTCTGACGTCGACGGAGCGGAGCCCGTAGGTCTTGGCTCCGTTGGCCGCGGCAATCGCGGCCTGCGTCGCCGCAAACGGCGTCCCCTTGCGCGAACCCTTGAAGCCGATGCCGCCGGCACTCGACCAGGCGATCACGTTCCCTTCCTGATCGGTGATCGTGATCTGCGTGTTGTTGAAGGAGGCATGGATGTGCGCGAGTCCGTGATGGACGACGCGCTTCTCGCCGCGCTTCTTGAACGTTTTGCGCGGAGCCTTCTTTCCGCCTTCGCCCTTTTTCTCGGGTGTTGCTGCTGCGTCAGTCTTTGCCATAAAAATCCGTTACACCGTCTTCTTCTTGGCGACGGCGCCCTTGCGCGGGCCTTTTCTCGTGCGCGCGTTGGTGCGGGTGCGCTGCCCGCGCACCGGCAGGTTCCGGCGATGCCGGAGCCCCCGATAGCAGCCGATCTCCATCAGCCGCTTGATGTTCATCGAGATTTCCTTGCGCAGGTCGCCCTCGACGCCGCCGACGTCTTCCAGGACGCGGCTGATCTTCCGCACGTCATCCTCGGAGAGGTCCTTGACGCGGACGTCCGGGCTCACGCCCGCCGCCGACAGAATGTCGTTCGAGCGCTTGCGCCCGATCCCGTAGATGTAGGTCAGGCCGATCTCGACGCGTTTGGTCCGCGGCAGATCGACGCCAGCAATACGCGCCATCTCTTACCCCTGCCTCTGCTTGTGCTTGGCGTTGGTGCAGATCACGCGCACGACGCCACGTCGCCGCACGACCTTGCACTTATCGCAAATCTTTTTTACCGACGCCCGTACTTTCATAGTCGCAACCTACAGCTTTCTGACAATCCGTCCGCGCGTCAGATCCCGCGGCGCCAGCTCCACTTCCACCCGATCACCGACGATCAGCCTGACGAAGTTCCGCTCGATCCCGCCCCCGACGTGCGCCGTAATCCTTCGCGCCCCTTCCAGTTCGACCTGATACAGGCCGCTCGGCAACTGCGCCGCAACGACGCCCGCAACGGCTCGCTCTGTCATCCTCAGGCTACGTGCGAACCGCGGCTCCCAGCAGCTGCTTCGCCCTCGGCGCGTCGCGTTCCAGCAGCGTCAGGATTTCGCACCCTTCGCGCGTGACCACGACGGTATGCTCGAAGTGCGCCGACAGGCTGCCGTCCCGCGTCACTGCCGTCCACCCGTCACTGAGCACCTTCACAGCTGGCTTCGCGGCGTTGACCATCGGCTCGATGGCCAGCACCATCCCCTCCGATAGCCGCGGGCCACGTCCGCCGGGCCCGTAGTTCGCCACCTGCGGCTCCTCGTGCAGCGCGGTGCCAATGCCATGGCCAACGAACTCACGCACCACCGAAAACCCGTGCGACTCAACGTGCTGCTGCACCGCCGCGCCGATGTCCGACACCCGCGCACCGGGCTTGACCGCCTCGATGCCGTGAAACAGCGCCTCTTCGGTGACTTGCAGCAGGGCCGCTGCTTCTGCCACCACTTCGCCGACCGCCACCGTCACGGCACAGTCGCCAAAAAAGCCGTCCATCCGGGCGCCCATGTCGATCGACAGGATGTCACCAGCGACCAGCGCCCGCGCTGACGGGATGCCATGAACCACCTGCTCATTCACCGACGCACATATCGTGGCCGGATAGCCGTGATACCCCTTGAACGCCGGCTCCGCGCCAGCCTCACGGACCCGCTGCTCGGCCACGGCGTCAATCTGCGCCGTCGTCACGCCAGGCTTCACCATCTGGCGCAGCTCATCGAGTATTCGCGCGACGAGCTGGTTCACCCGCCGCAGTTTCTCGATCTCGGCCTGCGAACGGCAGACAATCACGACTACGCTCTCGCGGCCGCCGCGTCGTCGATCATCATGTCGAGCTCCTGCGCCACCTTGTCGGACGCCTGCGCCCCGTTCACCACGCGGAATGTCGGCCGCTCGCGGTAGAACTCGAGTACCGGCTTCGTCTCCCGCACGTACACATTCAACCGTTCCCGGACGACATCCTGGTTGTCGTCAGCGCGCTGCTCCAGCCGCCCGCCGCACTTGAGGCAGCGATCCGTCGCCTTCGGATCGGCGTTCGTCTGGCAGCTCACGCAAATCCGTCGTGTGGCCAGTCGGCGCACCAGTTCCTCCGGCGGCACCATCACGTCGACCACAATCAGCGGGCCGTTGTTCCGCTCGTCCATGATCTCGTCGAGCGCCCGGGCCTGCGCGACCGTCCGCGGAAATCCGTCCAGGACGAACCCGCCCTGCGCGTCCGGCTGCTGCAAACGCTTCTTGACGATCGCGATGATCGTGGCATCGTCCGCCAGCTCGCCGCGGTCCATACGCCCCTTCACCGCAAGCGCCACCGGGTCACCGGCCTTGATCGCCTCACGCAGCATGTCGCCCGTTGAAATCTTGGGCAGACCGCGCTCGCGCGCAAACCGACCGGCCTGTGTGCCCTTTCCCGCGCCAGGCGCACCCATCATGATCACGTTCAGCCCCATCTTGGTGGCCGTCATCCTCACGCTCGCAACGGGGAGAGCGTTGAACCCTGCTGGCTCGTCAACGCCAGACGCTACCCGCGCCGCCCGCGGATGCGCGTCTTTTTCATGAATCCGTCGTAGTGCCGCATGATCAGCTGCGACTCGATCTGCTGCACCGTATCCATCGCCACACCAACGACAATCAGCAGCGAGGTGCCGCCAAACAGGAACGGCACGTTCAATCCCTGCGTGAACCAGGCCGGCAACACCGCGTCGAGCCGCTCCCCGATCCACGGAATCGGCGCCACCTTGAAGCCGCTGATCAGGAAATTCGGCAGCAGCGCGATGATCGCCAGATAGACCGCACCGACCAGCGTGATCCGCGACAGGATCGTGTCGATGTACTCCGCGGTACGCTTGCCCGGCCGGATGCCGGGGATGAAACCGCCGTACTTGCGCATGTTCTCGGCCACGTCATCAGGGTTGAAGATGATCGCCGTGTAGAAATACGCAAAGAAAATAATGCCGACGATGGTCAGCAGGTTGAACAGCGGCATCCCGTACGCGAGCTGATCGATGGCCCGCCGTGCCCAGGTGCCGGTTTCGAACAACGTCTGGCCCATGCCGATGAACGACAGAATCGACGACGCGAAGATCACCGGAATGACGCCGCCGGTGTTCACCTTCAGCGGAATGTGCGTGCTCGATCCACCGTACTGACGCCGGCCGACGACGCGCTTCGCATACTGGACCATGATGCGGCGATGGCCCCGCTCGACGAAGACGATCGCGCCGATCACGGCAATCGACATCGCCAACAGGAACAGGATGCGAATCGGGCCGATGTCGCCGCGTGACATCTGATCCAGCGTGCGCAGCATCGCCTCCGGCAGATTCACGACGATGCCGGCAAAGATGATGAGCGACATGCCGTTGCCGATGCCGCGCTCCGTGATCTGCTCGCCGAGCCACATGATGAACATGGTGCCCGTGGTGAGCGTGAGCATGGTCATCAGGCGGAAGCCCCATCCGGACACGTAGACGAGCGGCAGACCGCCGGCGATGTTCGTCGACCGCTCGAGCCAGATCGCGATGCCGAACGACTGCACGGCCGCCAGCAGCAGTGTCAGATAACGCGTGTACTGCGTGATCTTGCGGCGACCGAGCTCTCCTTCTTTCGAGATGCGCTCGAGATATGACCACACCACGGTGAGCAACTGCAGGATGATCGAGGCGCTGATGTACGGCATGACACCGAGCGCAAAGATCGTCATGTTCGACAGATTCCTGCCGGAGAACATGTCGTAGAGGCCGAACATGGTTCCCCCCGCCTGCTGCGCCAGGATCTGCAGCGCTTCCTGGTTGATGCCGGGCGTCGGGATATGGCTCCCGATGCGGTACACGCCCAGCAGCCCGAGCGTGAACAGCACGCGGTTGCGCAGGTCCGTGATGGCAAACAGGTTCTTGATCGGGTTATCCATGGCTTCTACTTGTCAGTTGCCACTTGTTACTTGTTACTTATTCCTTGTTACTTGCTTCCGGCCACCAGCATGTGCGTCGCGCCGCCGGCCGCCTGAATCTTCTCCGCCGCCTTGCCACTGAATTTGTGCGCCTGCACGGTCAGCTTCTTCGACACGTCACCGCGCGCCAGCACCTTGATCGGCTGACGGGTGCTGTGAATGAGCCCTGCCTCGCGCAGCAAGTCCGGCGTCACGACGGTGCCTTCGTCGAAGCGTTCGGCCAGCGTGTCGAGGTTGACCACGGCGTATTCCGTACGGAAGATGTTGTGAAAACCGCGCTTCGGCACGCGGCGATGCAGCGGCATCTGGCCGCCTTCGAAGCCGCGCTTGAACTTGAAGCCCGATCGCGATTTCGCGCCCTTGTGGCCGCGTCCCGCCTGCACGCCATTGCCGGACCCCTGTCCGCGGCCGACCCGCTTCTTGGGGAACTTCGACCGCTCGGACGGTTTCAGATTGCTCAAATCCATGATTACTCGCTGACCTCGACGAGATGCCGGACCTTGTGAATCATTCCGCGCGTTGCCGGCGTGTCCGGCAGATCCACGCTGTGGTTGATCCGTCGCAGGCCCAGGCCCTGAACCGTCTTCGCCTGCGTCTTGTTGAAGCCGATCGTGCTTTTGCGGAGCGTGATCGTCAGACGCTTGGCTGATTTAGTGCTGGCCGTCTTCTTTGCCATCACGCCCCCACCAACTCGGCTTCTTCCTTGCCCCGCATGCGCGCGACGAAAGCGGGATCCTTCAAGCCCATGAGCCCCGCGAAGGTCGCCCGCACCACGTTATGCGGGTTCGCGGAGCCGAGCGACTTCGTCAGCACATTCTGAATGCCCACGGACTCGACCACCGCACGTACCGCGCCGCCCGCAATCAGGCCGGTGCCTTCTGGCGCCGGCTTCAGCAGCACGCTCCCGGAGCCAAACCGTCCGACCACCTGGTGCGGAATGGTGGTGCCCTTGAGCGGCACACGGATCAGGTTCTTCTTCGCGGCCTCGATGCCCTTCTTGATGGCCGACGGCACTTCCTTCGCCTTGCCGACGCCGAAGCCGACGACGCCATGGCCATCACCAACAACGACGAGCGCGCTGAAGCTGAGGTTCTTGCCGCCCTTGACGACCTTCGTCACGCGGTTGATCGACACGACGGTGTCCTTGATCTCCAGCTGCGACGCGTCGACCTTCTCGCGAGTGCGATTCATTAACGCCACGTTAGAACTCCAACCCTGCTTCGCGCGCGGAATCGGCTACGGCCTTTACGCGCCCGTGATAGAGGAACCCGTTACGGTCGAACACCACGCGCTTGACGCCCTTCTCGAGCAGCCGCTGCGCGATCGTCTTGCCGATCGCCTTGGCGCCCTCGATGTTGCCGCCCTTCGCACTCTTCGGCAGCGCACCCTTCACAGAGGACTCGACCGTGGATGCCGACGCAATCGTGCGGCCGGTGGCATCGTCCACCACCTGCACGTACATGTGCGCGACACTGCGGAATACCGTCAGTCGCGGACGCTCTCCCCGTCCCGCGACGCGCTTGCGAATCCGGTGCTTAATCCGGTCGCGGCGATCCTCTTTCGTCTTGATCCGCATGGTTACTTCGCTCCGGTCTTTCCGACCTTCTTCTTCAGCACTTCACCCATATAGCGCACGCCCTTCTGCTTGTACGGATCCGGCTTGCGCATGCGGCGAATGTTCGCGGCAACCTGGCCAACCAGTTGACGATCGACACCCGTCACCGTGATGTGCGTCTGCTTGTCGACGGCGATATCGATCCCCGCCGGGATGTCGTAGATCACCGGGTGCGAATAGCCGAGCGCGAAGTGCACCTGCTTGCCCTTCAGCTCAGCGCGGTAGCCGACGCCGACGATATCGAGTTCTTTCTTGAAGCCCTCGGTCACGCCGGCGACGGCGTTGGCGATGAGACTTCGCGCCAGGCCGTGGAACTTCCCGAGCTCGGGATCTTCCCGTTCCAGCTTCGCGATCAGCGCGTCGTTGTCCTGCGCGAACACGATGCCTGGCGGCACCGCCTGCCGCATCTTGCCTTTTGGTCCCTGCACTTCGACGGCATTCCCGGCAATCTTCACCGTGACGCCCTTCGGAATGGGGATCGGTTTCTTACCAATTCGCGACATTGCTAGCCTCTAGGGTGCTTCTACCAAACGTTACAGAGCACTTCGCCACCGACGCCCGCCTTCTTCGCGGCGCGACCCGTCATCACCCCGCGCGACGTCGTCAGGATGGCTGTGCCCAGACCACCAAGCACGGTCGGAACGTCGTCGACACCAAGATAGACGCGGCGTCCGGGGCGGCTGATGCGCTCGAGCCCGCTGATGACCTTCTCACCGTGTGGTCCGTACTTCAGGAAAAGGCGAATCATCTGGCGCGCCTGCTGGCCGGTCTTCTCCGCCGGAACTTCGACCAGGCGGAAGCCCTGGATGTAGCCTTCGTCCTGGAGGATCCGCGCAATCTCCGCCTTCAGCTTGCTGGCGGGCAGGTCCACACGCGTGTGCTTGCCGGTCACCGCGTTGCGGATCCGCGTGATCATGTCTGCGATTGGATCTGTCATTTCCTGTTCTCTCTCGTTACCAGCTGCTCTTCGTGACGCCGGTGACGTCACCTTCAAGCGCAAGCTTGCGGAAGCACAGACGGCACATGTCGAACTTGCGCATGTAGGCGCGCGGCCGTCCGCACAGCTTGCAGCGGTTGCGGTGGCGAATCTTGTATTTCAGGGTCTTCGCTTCTTTGGCGATCTTTGCAGTCGTAGCCATTAGTTCGTCCTGAAAGGCATGCCCATAAGCTGAAGCAGCTTGCGCGCTTCCTCGTCCGTCTTTGCCGTGGTCACCACCGACACGTTCATGCCCCGGGCCTTGTCGACCTTCATGTAGTCGATCTCCGGGAACAGCAACTGGTCGCGCAGGCCGAGCGTGTAGTTGCCGCGGCCGTCGAACCCCTTCGGCGACACGCCGCGGAAGTCGCGGACACGCGGCAGCGCGACGGTGATCAGCCGGTCGAGGAACTCGTACATCTGCTCCCCGCGCAGCGTGACCATGGCGCCCACCGGCATGCCCTGCCGCAGCTTGAACTGCGCGATCGACTTCGTCGCGCGGCGGACGACGGCCTTCTGACCGGTAATGCGTCCAAGCTCGTCGGCGCCGACGTCGGCCAGCTTCGCGTTCCCCGTCGCCTCGCCGAGGCCCATATTGATGACGACCTTTTCGATCTTCGGTACCGCCATCACGTTCTTGTAGCCGAACTCCTTGGCGAGGGCCGGCATGACTTCCTGTTGATACCGATCCTTCAGGCGGCTCATTTGTCCACCACTCCCTCGCACTTACGGCAGATGCGGACCTTGCGATCGCCCTGCTTCGAATGTCCGATGCGCGTCATCTTTCCGCACTCGGGGCAGACCAGCTGCACGTTGCTCGCGTGCAGCGCGCCCTCGCGCTCGACGATCCCGCCCTTGATGTTGCGTTGCGGGTTCGGACGGGTATGGCGCTTGATGATGTTCACGCCCTCGACGACGACGCGGTTCTTGTCCCGGATCACCTTCAGCACCCGGCCGCGCTTGCCGCTGTCCTTCCCCGTCGTCACGATGACGGTGTCGTTGCGGCGAATTGACGTTTGCAGTCTCGACATCGTTGTATCCAAGGCCGGCCTAGAGCACTTCAGGCGCGAGCGAAATAATCTTCATGAACCGGCGCTCGCGCAGTTCGCGGGCCACGGGGCCGAACACGCGTGTGCCGATCGGCTCGTTGCTGTCGTTGATGAGCACGGCGGCGTTGCGGTCGAAGCGGATATAGCTGCCGTCCCGCCGGCGCTGCTCCTTGCGCGTCCGCACGATCACCGCCTTGACGACCTGCCCCTTCTTGACGGTGCCGTCGGGCGTCGCTTCCTTGACCGACGCCGTGACGATGTCGCCGAGGCGCGCGTAGCGGCCCGTCGACCCGCCAATCGGGTTGATCACGGAAATCTTCCGCGCTCCCGAGTTGTCGGCGACGTCCAGAATCGAGCGCATCTGAATCATGGCTGTCTCCTAGACCTGCGGCGCCTTCGCGACGACGCTCGTCACGATCCAGCGCTTGCGGCGGCTGAGCGGACGCGACTCGGCGATCGCGACAGTGTCGCCAAGCTTCGCCTCGTTGTCCTCGTTGTGCGCGACGAACTTCGACGTCCGGCGCTGGATCTTGCCGTAGACGTCGTGGCGGACCTGCCGCTCGACGGAGACGACGACCGTCTTGTCCATCTTGTCGCTGACGACCGTGCCGGTCAGTTGTGCCTTGACGCTCATCGCTATTTGGTCCTCTCGCGCAGGATCGTCTTGATGCGGGCGAGGTCGCGGCGCAGCGTCACGACTTTCGCCGGCGCCTCGAGCTGTCCCATCGACTTCTGAATGCGCAGCCGGAACAGCTGATCGTCCAGCTCTTTTTCCCGACCCTGCAGCTCGTCGGTGCTCAGCTCACGGATTTCAGCCGCCTTCATGACGCCTTCTCCTCGGCGAAACGCGTGGCGAACTTGGTCTTGATGGGCAGTTTGGCCGCGGCCAGCTGCATCGCGCGTCGCGCATCGCTCTCGCTCACGCCTTCCATCTCGAACAGGATCCGGCCAGGACGAATGACGCACACCCATTCCTCTGGTGCGCCCTTGCCCTTACCCATTCGCGTTTCCTGCGGCTTCTTGGTGATCGGCTTGTCCGGGAATACGCGGACCCAGATCTTGCCGCCGCGCTTGATGAATCGCGTCATCGCAACACGCGCCGCCTCGATCTGCCGCGCCCGCATCCAGCACGGCTCCATCGCCTTCAGCCCGTAGTCGCCGAACGACACATCCGATCCGCGCCACGCTTTGCCGGTCATTCGCCCGCGCTGCTGCTTGCGGTACTTGACCTTCTTCGGCATCAACATGATTCGTTACCTCTTACGTCCGCCCTGCCGGTCGACGCGGCGCGCGGTCCCTGTATTCCTCGTCCCGACCGACGCGCGGCACCAGGCGCTCGCCCTTGTAGAGCCACACCTTCACGCCGATCTGCCCGTAGGTCGTGTTCGCTTCCGCGAACCCGTAGTCGATGTCTGCGCGCAGCGTCTGCAGCGGCAACTGCCCGTGCAGATACCACTCGGAGCGCGCGATTTCAGCGCCGTTCAACCGGCCAGAGACACGGACCTTGATGCCGCGCGCGCCAAACCGCAGCGCCGATTCGACGGCTTTGCGCATCGCGCGTCGGAACGCCACGCGCTTTTCAAGCTGCACGGCCACCGACTCCGCGATCAGCTGGGCCTCCAGCTCCGGCTTCTGGATCTCCTGGATGTTGATGAAGACCTGCCGGCTGGTCCGCTTCTGGATCTCCTGCTTCAGCTTGTCGACTTCCGTCCCCTTGCGGCCGATGATGATGCCCGGGCGCGAGGTGTAGATGTCGATCTTCAGGTTGTTGGCGGCCCGCTCGGTCTCGATGCGCGCGACCCCCGCGTGCGAGAAGCGCTTCTTCAGGTCCTGGCGCAGCGCCAGATCCTCGTGCAAAAGCTTCGCGTAATCGCGTCCAGAGAACCAGCGTGACCGCCAGGTCTTGTTGAAGCCGAGCCTGAACCCGTAAGGGTGAACCTTCTGGCCCACGTTATCTCCTCATTCCTTTACGCCTTTGCTTCCGTCTTCTTCGCCGTTTTGCGTACCCGCGCCGGCTTCGCCGCCGCAGCGGCATCCGTGCCGACTCGCGCGATCTTCAGCGGCCGCTCCGCCACGCAGACGGTCAGGTGCGCGCTCCGCTTGGCCACGCGATACGCACGGCCCATCGGCGCCGGGCGCACGCGCTTCATCGACGGTCCCTGATTCGCGTAGCACGCCGCTACGTACAGCCGGTCAATGTCGCCGCTGAAGCCGTCCTTCTGCTGCAGATTCGCCACCGCCGAGCGCAGCACCTTCGCCAGGTCGCGCGCAATCGTCTTGCGCGTGAACTGCAGCGTCGCCAGTGCCTGGTTGACGTTCTTGCCGCGAATCAGCTCACACACCAGCCCCGCCTTCTGGGCCGAGGTGCGTACGCCGCGCGCGGTTGCCTGTGCTTCGATCATGGTCAGTTCCCTTTAACCACTTCGCGTCTAGGCCTTCGCGCCCGCACCAGCGGCCGGGGCCGGAGCGGTCGCAGCCGCTTTCTCCGTCTTGGTGGTGTGCCCCTTGAACGTTCGCGTCGGCGCGAACTCACCAAGCTTGTGGCCCACCATGTTCTCGGTCACGTAGACCGGGATGAACTTCTTGCCGTTGTGCACGGCCATCGTGTGGCCGACCATCTCCGGCACCACGGTCGAACGCCGCGACCACGTCTTGATCACTTTCTTCTCGTTCGCGCGGTTCATCGCCTCGAGCTTCTCGAGAAGCGGCGTGTCGACGAACGGGCCTTTCTTCAGCGAGCGGCTCACTTCTTTCTCCTCTGGACGATGAATCGGTCCGTATCCTTGCGCCGGCGTGTCTTGTATCCCTTCGTCGGCTGACCCCACGGCGTGACCGGATGACGGCCGCCGGACGTCTTGCCTTCACCACCGCCGAGCGGGTGATCCACAGGGTTCATCGCCACGCCGCGAACATGCGGACGCTTGCCCAGCCATCGGTTGCGCCCCGCCTTGCCAATCGACACGTTCTCGTGATCGATGTTGCCGACCTGACCAATCGTCGCCACGCACTCGATGTTGATCTTCCGGATTTCGCCGGAGGGCATTTTGACCGACGCGTACTCGCCTTCACGCGCCACGAGCTGGACAGACGATCCGGCACTGCGCGCGATCTGCCCGCCCTTGCCCGGACGCAGCTCCACGTTGTGGATCGTCGTGCCGAGCGGGATGTTCTTCAGCGGCAGGCAGTTCCCCGGCAGGATGTCGACCGCATCGCCGGCTACCACCGTGTCGCCGACTTTCATGCCCGACGGCTGCAGGATGTAGCGCTTCTCGCCGTCCGGATAGGTGACCAGCGCAATCCGCGACGAGCGGTTCGGGTCGTACTCCACCGTCTCGATCCGTCCGGGGATGTCTTTCTTATCCCGTTTGAAGTCGATCACCCGGTAGAGGCGCTTGTGGCCGCCGCCGCGCCACCACGACGTCAGGTGCCCCTGGTTGTTGCGGCCGCCCGAGCGGTCCAGCTTCTCGGTCAGCGGCGCGTAGGGCTCGTTGGTCGTGATCTCGTCGAAGGTCAGCGACGTCTTCTGCCGCACGCCAGGCGAGGTCGGGTTGTATTTGCGAATCGCCATGATGTTTACGCCCCCTGCAGGAACTCGGGCAGCTTCTCGCCTTCCCGCAGCTTCACGTACGCCTTCTTCCAGTCCGAGCGCCGGCCGACGTACTTTCCCTGGCGCTTCACCTTTCCGTGCGCGAGCGACGTGCGCACGCTCTCGACCTTCGAGCCGAGCAGCTGCTCAACGGCGCGCTTGATGTCGATCTTGTTGGCGTCCTTCGACACCTGGAACACGAGCGTTCGTCCGTCTTCGCGGATGACCGTCGTCTTCTCGGTAATCAGAGGGCGTCGGATGACGTCTGTCAGTTTCATAACCTTGAACCGGGTTACCCCAGCGCCTCCTGCAGCTTTTCCAGCGCGGCCCGCGTCAGCACCACTCTGCGCGTGTTCATCACGTCGCGGGCGCTGATCCGGTTGCTCGGCAACAGCCGCACGCCTTCGATGTTGCGTATCGACAACGCCAGCTTGTCTTCCGGCGTCACGTCGACCAGCAGCGCCTTGCGATCCGCGCCGAGCCGCCGCAGCATCTCCGCCGCCGCCTTGGT
Source organism: Vicinamibacterales bacterium (assembly GCA_035647075.1). Taxonomy (GTDB): domain Bacteria; phylum Acidobacteriota; class Vicinamibacteria; order Vicinamibacterales; family UBA2999; genus Gp6-AA40. Next base: position 16,045 of record DASROF010000072.1, read on the forward strand.
CTTGACCTCGCCAACCGTCAGCGCATCGACCACCGTCACTGCTCCGTCGCGGAGCTTCTGCGACAACGCGGCGCGGAGCGCACCTTTCTCGACCTTCCGCGGCAGGTGATAGTCGTAGCTGCGCGGCTGCGGCCCGAACACAATGCCGCCTTTCCGCCACAGCGGATTTCGCGCTTCGCCCACCTGGGCGCGGCCGGTGCCCTTCTGCCGCCACGGCTTCTTGCCGGTGCCGCTGACCATCGCGCGCGTTTTTGTCGCGTGCGTGCCGCGGCGATCCGCCGCGTTGGCATGGACCACAGACTCGTGGATCAAATCCGTCTTCACTCGTCCGCCGAACACTTCGTCGCGCAGGTCGAGCGAACCGACCTTCTCGTTCTGCTGGTTGACGACGTCAATCTGCATGGTTCTCTCTCAGGCCTTGGCCCTTGGGCCGTGGGCCTCTATTTCTTGCCCTTCTTCTTCACGGGCTCGGCCTGTGCGACCTTGATCGCCTTGGCCGCAATCGCCTTGCGAACGAGCACTATCGCGTTCGGGCCGCCTGGCACCGAGCCCTCGAGCAGGAGCAGGTTGTTTTCCGCGTCCACGCGCAGGATCTTCAGGTTCCGCACGGTGACACGGTCAGCGCCCATATGCCCCCCCATGCGCATGCCCTTGACGACACGCGACGGGTACGACGACGCACCGATCGACCCGGGCGCGCGATGGAACATTGAGCCGTGACTCATGCGGCCGCCGCGGAAGTGATGTCGCTTGACGACACCCTGAAAGCCCTTGCCACGGCTGGTGGCAACGACGTCCACGCGCTCGCCGTCCGCAAAGATCGACACGTTGACGATGTCGCCCGGCTTTGCGGCGTCGCCACCGGCCTTCAGCTTCACCTCGCGGCGCACACGCGTCGCCGGGACGCCGGCCTTCTTGAAGTGGCCCGCGCTCGGCTTGTTTTCTTTCGTCGGCTTCGCCTCGACGAGACCCAGTTGCACCGCCTCGTAGCCGTCGTTCTCCGTCGTCTTCACCTGCGCGACAACGCACGGGCCAGCCTTGACCACCGTTGCGGGCGCAACGGTGCCGTCAGCCGCGAACAGCTGCGTCATGCCGACTTTCTTTCCGATCAGTCCTGTGACCATGTCTTCACCAGTTCGTAGTTCGTAGCCGGTAGTTCGTAGTCGGTAGTTCGTAGCCGGTAGTTCGTAGTGACTACCAACTAGCCAACTAGCTAACTAGCTAACTACCAACTATTTGCCGTGCTCTTTTCCGAACGCCTTGATCTCCACATCCACGCCCGCGGGCAGATCGAGCTTCATCAGCGCGTCCACCGTCTGCGGTGTCGGCTCGAAGATGTCAATCAGCCGCTTGTGCGTGCGGATCTCGAACTGCTCGCGCGACTTCTTGTCGACGTGCGGCGAGCGCAGCACGGTCCACTTGTTCTTCGCGGTGGGCAGTGGAATCGGCCCTGCCAGCCGCGCGCCCGTCCGCTTGGCGGTCTCGACGATCTCTCCCGTTGACTGGTCGAGAATGCGCGAGTCGTACGCCTTGAGGCGGATGCGGATTTTGTCGGAAAACATGCTCATGTGGTCCTGCTTATTCCAGAATCTCGGTGATCGTGCCGGCGCCCACGGTGCGTCCACCTTCGCGAATCGCGTAGCGCGCACCCTTTTCCAGCGCCACCGGCGTGTGCAGCACCGCGGTGATCGTCGTGTTGTCGCCCGGCATCACCATCTCGACGCCCTCGGGCAGCGTCAGCGACCCGGTCACGTCCGTCGTCCGGATGTAGAACTGCGGCCGGTAGCCGTTGAAGAACGGCGTGTGCCGCCCGCCCTCTTCCTTCGACAGGATGTAGACCTCGCCCTTGAACTTCGTGTGCGGCTTGATCGACCCCGGCTTCGCCAGCACCTGCCCGCGCTCCACGTCCGTCTTTTCCACCCCGCGCAGCAGCACGCCGATGTTGTCCCCCGCCTGCCCCGAATCGAGCAGCTTGAGGAACATCTCGACGCCCGTCACCACCTTCTTCTCCGTGGGTTTGAAGCCGACGATCTCCACGTCCTCGCCGACCTTCACCTGCCCGCGCTCCACCCGCCCCGTCACCACCGTGCCGCGGCCCGAAATCGAGAACACGTCCTCGATCGGCATCATGAACGGCTTGTCGATTTCCCGTTCCGGCAGCGGAATGTAGGTGTCCAGCGCGTCCATCAGCTTGACCACCGACTCCACCCCCGCCGGGTCGCCGTTGATCGCCCCGAGCGCACTCACCCGCACCACCGGCACGTCGTCGCCCTTGAACCCGTAGCTGGACAGCAGCTCCCGCACTTCCAATTCCACCAGGTCCAGCAGCTCCGGGTCGTCGACCGCGTCCACCTTGTTCAGCGCCACCACCAGATACGGCACGTTCACCTGCCGCGCCAGCAGCACGTGCTCCCGCGTCTGCGGCATCGGCCCGTCCACCGC
>DASROF010000073.1:0-10051 GCA_035647075.1 Vicinamibacterales bacterium
CCCTGCACGACCAGCGGGTTCTGGTGATAGCGGCTCGTCACGAACTGCACGATGTTGTCCGTCAGGTTGATGTTCGCGAACGGATGGCTGCGCTCGAGCTCGACGAGACCGACACTGGCCTTGCGGCTGGCTGCATCCAGCGCGGCGACGTAGCGAAGCACGCGGCCGGACTTCTGCGCCGAGTGGAGGCGGGCCAGCATCGGGGCGTCAAGTTCGCCGAGACGGTTCATGAACTCCTCGGGAGGGCACGTCGCCAGCGTCGGCGGAATCAACCCTTCGAGCGCGACGTCCGCGAGCTCGAGCTGGAGTCCCATTTCCCGTCCAAGGATCACCAGCTTCCGCGCGACATCCATGCCCGACAGGTCGTCTCGCGGATCCGGCTCAGTAAACCCCTTGGCCTTTGCATCGCGTACGACCGTCGAAAACGGCTGCGTGCCGTCCCACACGTTGAACAGGTAGGCGAGCGTCCCCGAGAAGATCCCTTCGATGCGCTTGATCTCATCGCCCGTCTCGCGGAGGTCCCGCAGCGTGACGATGATTGGCAGGCCGGCGCCGACGGTCGCTTCGTAGAGATAGTGAGACCCGGCGGCACGTCGCGCCTCGACAACGCGGGTGTAGAGATCGAGCGCACCGCTGTTCGCCTTCTTGTTCGGCGTGGCGATGTGGATGCCTTTGCCCAGCCACCGGGGATATTGATCGGCAACGGTCGAGCTGGCCGAGCAGTCGAGGATGACCGTGTGCGGGATGTGCTCGGCGTGAATGTGCTCTTCGAACGCAGCGATGTCCGCGGGTTGGCCGCTCGACGCCGTCGCCCGCCAGTCGCTCATCGTCAACGACGTGTCCGAGAGCAGCATCCGCTTCGACGTCAGGATGCCGCGCACGCGCAGGTCGAGGTGGAAGTCTCTCAACAGCCGCTCGCGCTGCGACGCCAGCTGCTCGAGGAGCACGCCGCCGACAGTACCGGGACCAATCAACCCGATCGACACCGTGTGGGGTGACAGATAGAAGCGCGCGTGCACCGCTCGGAGCGCACGGGTGCTCTGACGCTCGTCGATGACCGCGGAGATGTTGCGCTCGGACGAGCCCTGCGCGATCGCCCGGATGTTGACGCCGGCACCCGCGAGCGCACCAAAGACCGCCGCCGCGATTCCAGGCGTCCCCGCCATCCCGTCGCCGACGACCGAGAGGATGCTGCAGCCGCTGACGAGATCGACGTTCTGGATCTGTCCCTGGCGGAGCTCCGTGTCGAACGCCTGCCGCACGGTCCGTTCGGTCAGCGCCGAGTCGGCCTCAGGCACGGCAAAACAGATCGAGTGTTCGGAACTGCCCTGGGAAATCAGGATCACCGAGACCCCTTCGTCGCGCAGCGCCCCGAACAGCCGTTCGGCGGTTCCCGGCACACCGATCATGCCCGCGCCCTCGACGTTGACCAGCGCAATCCGCTCGATGCTGGTGATGCCCTTGACCGCGTGCGACGAGACCGGCGACTCGCAGATGAGCGTCCCCGGCTTCTCCGGCGCGAACGTGTTGCGGATCCAGATCGGAATCCGCTTCTCCACCGCCGGCGCCATCGTCTGGGGGTGGATCACCTTGGCACCGAAGTAGGCGAGCTCCATCGCCTCGTGGTACGACAGCGAGTCGATGACGGTGGCGTCGGGGACCCGGCGCGGGTCGGCGCTCAGCACGCCGTCGACGTCGGTCCAGATGCAGATCTCGGTCGCGTCCAGCAGATCGGCAAAAATCGACGCGGAAAAGTCGCTGCCGTTTCGTCCGAGCGTGGTCTGCAGCCCTTTCGGATCGCGAGCGATGTAACCGGTGATGACCAGCGTGGCCGGATGGTCGTGGCCGCGCAGGCCGGCAGCGCGGGCACGGGAACTCTCCCACTGGACGGACGGCCCGAGCGCGTTCCACGCCACCTGCACGATCTCCCGCGCATCCACCCATTGCACGGCCTTCCGCTTGCCACGGCCGCCGAGATGGCGCGCGAAGAGCTTGGTGGACCAGATCTCACCGAAGCCAGCCACGAGGTCGCGGGTCTTGCCCGACGCTGCCCGCGTCAGCCGCACGCCGTGGAGAATGCTCGCGATGTCGCGGCAGTCGGCGTCGAGCTCGTGGATGAATTCAGAGGCCGCGTGCGGATCGCACAGCTCGGTCGCCATGTCGACATGACGGTTGCGGACCGTTTCGAGACCCTGTTCGACGTCTTCCTGGCGCTCGGCGGCGGCAATGAGGTTGAGCAGCGCGTCGGTCACGCCACGCGCCGCGGACAGGACGACCGCCAGCGATGGCGCCGGATCCGCTTCGAGGATTGCCGCCACGCGCGCCATGCAGGCGGCATCCGCCACGCTGGAGCCGCCGAACTTATGAACTTTCCACGAGTCAGACACAGTGAGTCCGGGATACGAGTAGGTGGAAACCTAATCGTATATCGGCAGGAGGTACGAACTCCCAACTCCTAACTCCCAAAAGACGGTTGGGCGTTGGAAGTTGGGAGTTGACGGATTACTTCGCCGCCTTCAACTCGTCGAAGATGATCCCGAAGTTGCCCCCCGGGCCGCCGCGGCCACCGCCGGCAAAGGTATAGCCCGCCGCGGTGAACTTTTCCGGCAGCTTGAATTCCATCATCGCCTGCTCGGGCGTCTTCCCGGCCTTCACCGCATCGCGGGCATACGCCGCCACCAGACGGTTGACTTCGCCGTAATCGACGAAGTCCTTCCACGTCATCACCGTGCTGTGACCGGTGATCACCTTGTCGACGTTCTTGATGCCCTTCGCGGCGTTCCCGATCGTCGTGCCCCACTCGAGGCCACTGCCACCGTTCATCGGGTCGATCAACCCCTGGCCCTTGTTCGCGAACATGTCGCCGGCGTGCATCACCCGCGCGTCGCGGAAGACCACCAGCGCGTCACCGTTGGTGTGCGATCGACCGTAGTAATAGAGGTCGATGCGCTCCTTGCCCTTGCCGATCGACATCTTGTCCTTGAACGTCTTGTCGGGCATGCCAACTTTGCCGGCCGCGTCCTGGAACGCCGGCATCTTCTCCATGTTGGCTTTGGTGTTCTCCTGCGTGACGATTTCAACCGTCTCCGGGAAGAACATGTTGCTGCCGTTGTGATCGCCGTGCGTATGCGTGTTGATGATCATCGTGACCGGCTTGTCGGTCACCGTCTTGATCTGATCGAGGATCGCCTGGCCATTGTTCGCCAGCTTCGTATCCACCAGCACCACACCGTTGGCCGCCACCATCACGCCGCTGTTCCCGCCGGCGCCGGGGATCATGTAGACGTTGTCGGTCACCTTCTCGATCATGCCGACGGCGCCGAAACCGCCGCCAGCACGGCCGCCACCGCGACCCTGCCCGTCGCCGCGACCGCGCCCGTCACCACGACCCTGCCCCTGCGCCGCAGGTGCACCGGCCGGAGGAGCCTGCTGCGCAGCGGTGGCCACAACCGTCACGAGTGCCCCGGTCAGAACGACGCTTGCCAGAACAACCTGACGTTTCATCTGTCCTCCACTCCAGGCCGACCTGAAGGGCCGCCTCTACCTGTGTCCTCAGTTACGGCGATGCCGCACCAGATATTTACTTGATCGGGAACTGGATCTTGTCCGACATCCCATCTTCCCAGCTGCTCCAGCCCGAGGGCATGCCGTAGGGCACGCGCTCGAGGATCGCCTCGATCTCATGAAGCTGCCCGCCCTCGACCTTGAAGAGCTCGGCAATCATCCACGTCCACGGCTGCACAGGTCCGCCCACGACCGGACGCCCGTCGGGGGTTTTGAACGAGCGTGAGGGCCCCGCGTCGTGATCGAAGAACGCGAAGGCGACTACGAGCCCGCGTTCATGATCGACAGCAACGTACCGGCGATCCCGGATGCGACTGACGAAGTGAATCAGTCCCGACTCGAACTGCTCGCGGCATGACCACATCGCTGAATAGCCCGTCGCGGTCTTGGGATCGGGACGCGGCTTGCCATTGGTGGGGGCGTTGGTCGTCGGTGCGCCGTTCTCGATGCGGTTGCAGTCGTCCGCAAACGGGTACTTCCCCTTGCCATCGTTCAACTGCATCCCGGAGAAATACATGTTCGCCGTGCGAACAAGGTCGGGCCGCGTCATCCGCTCATTTGGCGGCGTCTCGCGTTCGAACGCCTCGCGCGGCTTCCCCATCGTCTCGAGGTTCTTGGCCCCGCCTTCACTGCGCGCGACGATCGTTTCGACCGCGGCGATCCGCTGCTTCTCGACTTTCAACCGCACCGCAAGAATCAATGGCGTTCCGTTCTCCCGCATCGTCGTAAAGGTGACGATCTGCCCTGAGGTCGGATCCGCCACATGTAGTTTGTAGGTGCCGCGAGCGGTAATGGAGTTCCACAGGCCATCCCCGATCAGCAGGCGCTGGCCATTCTCGGTGTTCTTGATGTTTGAGCCCGCAAGAGGTGCCTTCTTCGGATCTTTGGCAGCAAGGGCGTCAAGGTATTGCTCCGAGATACCGATGAGGCAGTCACGGTCGCACCGTTCCTTCTCACGATCACGGTCGGATTGCGCAAATGAAGAAGCGGCGGTCCCCCACGCCAGCGCCACAATTAGAACGAACAGCTGAGCCCGCATCCTTCCTTCTCCCTTGCCCAGCCGACCGCATGCGCAGAGGGCGGGCTCGTCCGCCGTAGCGCGTGCACGAAGGCGGCATTACAAATGCACCATCAACCTGTATGGACCTGGATCGCAGAAAGCATGACGTCGACGTCATCGAGCGCGTTCTGGGCGGCATCCGCGATACCGGGCCCGACGGCCGGACACGCGTCGTGGACGTAGATGTTCACAGCGACCCGGACGAACACTCGACCCTCGAACTGACGATCGGTCTCGACAACTCGGAATCCTCGCACTCCGATCGACGACGAAGATCATAAGGCCTAAGGGCTAAGGCCCAGGGCCTAAGGGCTAAGTGCTCAGGGCCTCAGAATCGAGGCCCGGAGGCGAAGCCCTTCCCGCCGCCGTCGATCTCCGATAGCATTCGCCGTCCATGGCCACAACTCAGGTCGCTTCATCCCAGACGGTCGGTGCGCCCACCTGGCACACGTGGGTGCCATGCGTCGGCATGGCGCTCTGCTCGTGGCTCGCCTTCGTCGACAGGCAGGTGCTCACGATCCTGGCCCCGACGATCATCCGCGACACTGGACTGACGGATCAGAACTTTACCGACGCATCGGCCTTCTTTTTCCTCGCCTATACGCTCGGCAACCCGGTGTGGGGCTCGGTGCTTGATTACTTCGGATTGCGCGCCGGCATGTTGATGGCGGTTCTGCTGTGGAGTGGCGCCAGCATTTCGCACGCGTGGATGGCCTCGTTCGTCGGGTTTGCCACGGCGCGCGCGGTACTCGGACTCGGTGAGGGGGCGACGTTTCCTGGAGGTTTGAGAACCGCGGTCGAGACGCTCCCCGCGGCGCTGCGGGCTCGCGGCATCGCGATGTCGTTCAGCGGCGGCACCATCGGTGCCGTGATGATGCCGCTCCTGCTCGGACCACTGGCGATCAAATACGGGTGGCGTGCTGCGTTCATGACCACCGGCGCGCTGGGTGCAGCGTGGATGGTGCTCTGGGCAGTCATCGCGCGGCCGCCGTTCCTGCCAAAGAACCCGCCCAAGCCGCTGAAGCTCTCGTGGCCGAACTTCAGCGAGCGCCGCGTGTGGGCGCTGATCTTCAGTTACGCGCTGCCCGCGATCTCACCAGGACCGGTGCTGACGATCCTGTCGATCTACCTGACCCGGCGTCTCCATCTCACGCAGGCGGACGTCAACCAGCTGGCGTGGATTCCGCCGTTGACCTGGGGCATCGGCTATTTCTTCTGGGGCTGGGCCGCGGACAAATTCGCCGCAAACAACCGCCGGCCGGTGGGCTGGTTCGTGTTCTTCAGCGTCGTATCACTGACGCTCGGCTTCGTGACCAGGACGACGTCGGTTCCAATCGCGATCGCACTCATTTCGCTGTCCACGTTCATCGGCGGCGGTTTCCAGATGGTGGCGCTGAAGGTCGGATCGTTCTCATTCCCGCGCGAACAGGCCGCGATGATGACCGGCATCGCCTCCGGCTCGTGGTCGCTCGTCAACTTCGTGCTGCTGCGCTATGGGATCGGCCAGTGGACCGGCTGGATTGGCGCAGGACGGTGGGAGGAGATCTTCTGGCTGATCGCCGTGCTGCCGTCGATCGGCATCCTGGGTTGGTTCGTGCTCAGTCGGAACGAGCGCTGAAGAGCCGGAGGAGACGGAGAAGACGGGTTTTACAGGAGGAACGAAGAGAACGAAGACGCACGGAGGGCAACGCCATTCGATTGGTCGGCGTGCAACGCACGCCGACAACCGTGATGTAAGTACCCGCCAAGACAAGCCGCTTCAGAGTAATCAGAGCGGTTTGTCTTAACGGGTACTTACATCACGGTAGGCCGCCTTCGGCGGCCAATCGAACGGCCTCCGTTCGTCTCCGTATCTCCGTTGCTCCTGTGAAACCGTTATCTCCGTAGCCTCCGTAGCCTCTCACCATCTATTTCAGCAGAAGCTGCGCAAAGAATTCGACGGCTCGAGGGTCCTTCGAGTCGCCGAGCCGTAACATCGCCTGTCGCCGCACTTCCGAGTTGGGATGCGAGCGTGCGACATCGATCAGTTTCGGGATGCCTTCCTGATTCGGGAACCGGACAAGCGCATTGACGGCCTGCTTCTTCACTTCGAGTTCCGGATCCTTCAGGGCCGCGTCGATCACCGGGAGCGCCTCGTTCGCGGCACGCTGCGCCAGCCACGACAGCGCGCGGCCTCGCATCTGTGTTGTGCCCGTCTGCGCGAATCGCACGATCGCCGCTGACGCAGCCGCTCCTGCGTGCTGCGAGATCGCGAACAGCGCATTCTCCGAAATTCGTCGATTGGCTTCGGATTGCGTGACGAGCGTACTCAGCCACGCCACGCTCGCCTCGGCGCTCACGCCGTCGAACCAGACCAGCGTCGTTCCGCCCGCATCGACGTCACAATCGACGGCCAGCGGCCGCACCTCGGCGACCGCTCCCTGTTGCACGCGGGCGAGCACCACGAGGTCCGTTGATGGCGCCAGACGGCAGCGTCCGCAGCACGTCTCCGTCGTCTGCATTGCGGCATTGGGACGGCGCACGATCGGAACCCGATATCCGATCCACGCCGCCGCAGGCCGCCCGGCGACCGCCTGCACGTCTCGCGCAAAGTCTGCCGAAGGCATCCGCTTTTCGACGACGGCGTTGACCACCGGAGCCTGCGCGGTCAACGACACGGCAGCGGCAAGCAGAACGAGGGCCACGGGCCACGTGCGTGTCACTTATTTCAACAGCTCCAGCATGTAGCCCTGGGCTTCCGGAGCGTTCGAGTTGGACAGGTAGCGGACGATCGACGTCTTCAGCTCCGCGTTACGCTCTCCACGCGCCAGCGTGACGAGCGCCGGGATCGCGCCAGAATTTCGTGAGGTCGCCAGCGCCGAAATGATCGTCTTCTTCGTCTCCACCGAGTTGTCGGCCCGATACACGGTTGTGAGCGTGGTGACCGCCTCGGGACTGCTCGATTGCCCGAGGAAGCGGATCGCTCGCTGCTGGAGGTCGGGATTCGTGTTGGTTCTGGCAACATTCGCGATAATCCCCAGCGCGCGGTCATTCCGGCTCTGACTGAGGACGAACAGCGCGCGTTCCTTGATCTTCACGCTGCCGCCGCCGGCCAGCATCTTCTCGACCGCAGGAAATGCCGCCTCGGGATTGGTGCGCATGATGCCTTGCAGCGCCAGCAGCTTCGTGTCGTCGTCCACCGCGTCGGTGGACACGTTCTGACCCGCGGCCTGTTTCACTTCGACTTCGAGCGCCCGCGCGTCGCGCAGCCAGCGGCTGTCGGGAAACTGCTTCGGCATCTGACTGAGCGTGGTGAGCGCCTCGTCACGCCGCGCCAGCTTCATCAGGCTGTAGGCCTTCCAGTACATCGCCGCATCGGCGCGATCGCCTTTGGCGCTGATCACTCGCTCGAGCGGCTCGAGGGCGCGATCGTACTGGTCGCTGTCGATCCGTTGCCGCGCCTGGGAATACACCGCTTCGATCTGCGTCTGCCCCTGAAAGGTGTAATTGAACGGCGAGACCACCCGTTGCGGCACGTCGACCGTCACCGTCTTGTCCTTCTGCACGCCGGCAATCACGAACGGCCCCTGGTCGAACGGATTCCAATCCAGATCAACGTCGAAGTCCGGGAGATCGACGTGGAACTCCGGCAAATCGAGGTGTAACTCCGGCAGATCGATGTGGAATTCCCGAAGATCGACGCGCTGCGCCGGAGCCACCGGCATGACGCGTGGTACCGGCGGTACCGGAACCGCCTTTTGCGCGAACGCGCCGGAGGTGCCGATCAACAGGAAGCTCGCAACAAAAGCAGTCAGTCTCATGGTCATGGTGTCAGCCAATAGTGGAAGTGGACGTGGGTGGCGCGGATGACGGCTGCTCGAGCCGATGTTGCAGCTCGTTGGTCATCACCCGCACTTTGAACAGAAGTCCGGCCGCGTCGATGCGACGACGGATCGCGTCGAGATCGGCCGCGGTGGCCTGCGGCGGCTGGTGGACGATGTCGAGCAGCACGCGCTCGACTTCTTCGAGCACGGCTGCCATCGCCGGCTCGTTGATGACGACCGCATTCCGCCGATAGAGCCGGCTTGCCGCAACCAGGTCGGCTGCCCGTTGCTGCTCGGCGGAGAGATCGCGCGGGCTCCCGGCGTTCATCACCTCCGCCAGCACGCCGTCGGACCGGTCGAAGTGATCGTTGATCGTCAGCAGGACGACACGCCGGCGGGCCTCGTCGTCCGCAGTGGCTGAGACAGCAACTGCGTTCGGCGTCGAAAGTGCCATCGACGGGGGCGCGGTCGGATCAACCCGCGGCCACAATCGTCCCGCCGTAAATCCCACTGCAAGGAGCAGAGCGGCCGCCGCGGCCAGGCCCCATCGCGGCGTCAGCATCGCGTGCCATCTCGACTCGCGCGCCGGCAGCCGGTGCCGAATCGCCTGCCACACCTCGAGCCCGTACCGGTCGTCGCGCTCCGGCGGCTCCAGCGTGACGTCGTCCAGCATCTGCTTCAGCGCACGGTAGCGCGCGGTGCATTCCGCGCACACCGACCGGTGCGTCGTCGATCCTGATTCTTCTCCGTAGTACTCGAGCAGCAGCTCGTCGTCCGAACAGTGGGTCATGGTGTGCTCCGCAGGGGCTCCAGGGCGACGCGAATCTTCTTCACCGCGCGAAATACCGCGTGCTTCGCCGCGCTCGTCTGCACGCCGAGCGTCCGGCCGATCTCGTCGATACTGCGACCCTCGTAGTGGCGCAGCGCGAAGGCCACGCGCTCCTGTGGGGTCAGTTCAGCCATCGAGGCATCAACACGACGGCGGATCTCGTCGCTCATCGCCAGCCGTTCAGGCGACGGACAGTCCGACGCGGCAACGTCGGGCATGTCTTCCACCGGATCGGCCAGCCGTTCTCTCCGCACTTGCCGGCCGCGCAACGAATCCATCGCGCAGTTGACGACGATGCGATGGAGCCAGGTGGCGAAGTTGGACCGCGCCTCGAAGCGACTGAGCTGGCGATAGGCGCGGATAAAGCTCTCCTGCACCACGTCCTCCGCGTCGCGCTCGTTGCCGGTCAGGCGGTAGGCCAGACGGAAGGCCGTACGGGCGTGGGAGTTCACCAGGAGCGCAAACGCTTCCCCATCACCCCCGCTCGCCTTCGCCAGGACGGCGGCGACGTCGCCCAACCCCATTGCCTGCTTAGACGACGGGGGGCTGAACACGGTTAGGGCCAAGGGCAAAAGCCTAAGGCCGAAGGGCTGTCTCACGGAAAAGGGACGAGGGGGGCATGATTAAGGTCAGGAATCAGGCATCGAGAATCAGGCAAGCTATAGCAGTGCGAGGAATTAGGGCGGTTGTGGTGATCACGGCAGCCTGCGTCTGGACCGCAGGTGACCGAACTTCGGCCCGGCAAAGTGGTCCGGTCGCGGAAATGACGTTCTTCGTGACGAGCGTCGGGCGCGG
>DASROF010000074.1:0-41803 GCA_035647075.1 Vicinamibacterales bacterium
GGACATTCTCGTCGGCACACTCGCGGTTGACATGATGGACACCAGTCGGGGCCAGTTGGTGTGGCGAGGCACCGCCACGAAGCAGGTCGATACCGACGACGATGCGCATGATCGCGACAAGACGGTCGCGAAGGCCATCTACAAGATCTTCAAGCACTACCCGCCCGGTTTCGATTCGTAACGGCTGCTCGAGCACGGCACGGCGCCCGGTCAGCGGGCGCCGTGAGAACGGCTTCCGCCGACCGTGCTTACAGTCTCATTTCCTTACTGGTCTGGCACGCACGTTCATCGTCGGCGCCGGTGTTGGGGCGGTCGTCATCTGTGCCGCCGGACCAGGTACTCGGCGAGCGGCCCGCCCAGGACGCTGCCGAGCACCAGGCCCGCGGTCGCGGACGCCATGGTTAGTTCCATTGCGCCCGCGATGTTCATGGTTTGGGCGAAACAGCTGCCAGATCCAGTTGGATCGATGTCATGACGCCGTGGCCCGGTCTTTCCGCGCGCCGTGCGCAGCAAGGGCCTGCGGTGTGAGTAGCTTGAGCCCCTGCTCAGCGCGGTAGCCGTGGATTTCCTTCACGTCCATCTGGCGCATGAACGTAATCGTCTGGGGCGTGATGACCTGTCCGGGGACCATGATCGGGAACCCGGGCGGGTACGGAATCACGAAATTTGCAGAGACGAGCTCCGGCCCGTTTGCCAGCCGCTCGTCGAGCCCCGGGCTCGCCAACTTGATGAATTCGCAGTTCGCGGCATCGTAGGACAGGTAGAACGCCTCGCGGATGTGACCGATATTCGCCGGTCCCGACGGATTGTCGCGGAACACGTCGTGGAACCAGCTGAAGTCCGGGAGGTCAGGCACGTCGTCGACGAGCGCCCGCACCCGGCTGTCGAAGCGGGCACGCTCGTCCGCGCCGCCGCGCTCGAGACGCTGATCGAGTTCGCGCGCCAGGTCGGCCAGCGCCTTGACGAGCAGGGCGGCGTCGCTGCGCGTGTTGTTGATGTTGGTCTGCAGGAGGACGCTGTTACGCGAGGTCTTATTCACCTGAATATCGAAGCGCTCCGCCAGCAGCCCCTTGAACTGCGTGCCATCGAAGCCCGCCCGCCCGCAGACGAGCGTCAGCCGCGTCGGGTCGAGTGCGAACTCGTCGCTGTCCCAGGCATCAATGAGCTCCTTCCACGTGGCATGCGGACGCCCGTAGTCGGTAATGCCGGACTCCCGGAACTCCGGTGGCACCATCTCGGACGGCGTGGCGACGTGGAAGTAGCGTGAGATCAGCGGATGATTGTTCACCTCGCGCCGGATTCGGAATGCGACCTCCGCCGCGTGCATCGTGAGCTCGTATCCCTCGAGCTCCATCTGCCGGCGCGCCACGTCGAGCGACGCGATGATCTGCAGGTTTGGCGACGTCGACGTGTGCGTCAAGAACGCCTCCGTGAACACACCCTCGATCCGATGGAAGTCGTCGTCCCAGATCAGAATCATCGACCCTTGCCGCAGGGCCGACATCGACTTGTGCGTCGAGCAGGTCTGGTAGACGCGGATCCGCACCTTGTCGGGATCGGGCAGCAGCGGTGTGGTCAGCAGCCGCGGATTGCGGCCGTCGATCGGCCCCGCGGCTTCAGCGGCCTGCTGGTACTGAGCCCGATACGCCGGATGACGAAGACGGGCGGTGAGCGCAGCGGCCGCACCCATCGCGGTGCGGCGGCGGTGGAACGCGTTGAAGCGCGCGAATCCGAACCACGCTTCATCCCACAGGAAGATCAGGTCAGGTTTGATGGCCAGACACTCCAGCATCACCTGCTGGGTGTTGTACATGTGCCCGTCGAAGGTGCAGTTCGTGAGATCGATCGCGCGCACGCGATCGAGGACGCCCTGCTCGAGGCAGTTGAGCAAGGCGGCCTTGATCGCCGTGAGCGGCACACCGCCGTACATCGAGTACGACAGCAACGGATACGCCTCGACGTAGTACGGCTGTGCTCCCGCGAGCACGAACCCGTAATGGTGAGACTTATGGCAGTTGCGATCGACGATGACGATGTCGCCTGGTGTGCAGATTGCCTGGACGACGATCTTGTTCGACGTCGAGGTGCCGTTCGTCGCGAAGTACGCGCGCTGCGCCCCAAAGGCGCGGGCCGTGAGCTCCTGTGCCTTCTTGATAGTGCCGGTAGGTTCCAGCAGGCTGTCCAGGCCGCCGGTCGTCGCCGATGACTCGGCAAGGAACAGGTTGGTGCCATAGAAGTGACCCATGTCGCGGATCCAGTTCGACCGGAACACGGACTTGCCGCGGGCAATGGGCAGGGCATGGAAGGTGCCGATGGGGCGCTGCGCGTACTTCTTGAGGTTGTTGAAATAGGGGGTGTCGTAGCGATCGTTGACGCCGTCGAGAATGGCCAGGTGCAGTTCCATCAACTCTTCGAGGTTATGGAAGATGCGGCGCAACGGTGCGGCCTCATCACTGCCGGCGAGCGTCTCGACCGCGCGATCGGTGAGCAGATAGACGTCGAGCTCCGGGCGGTACCGCTTGATCGCCCGGGCGAGCGCCGTGGCCAGCGCGGCGGGAGCGTTCGCCGACTCGACCCCGTTCAGGTGCCGCCGAAGGAATTCACGGAGCACCGGCACGTCATGTCGTGATCGGTATTCGAAGCCGTCACGGATGACGACCGACTGCAGGTTGTAGTTGCAGATCACGCCGAGCACGGCGTCCTCGAACGTGCCGACCTGCACGATCTCATAGTTGAACGCGTCATCAGCGCGGCGCAACCGTTTCAGGTCGTGGCGCGCGCGGTCCCACTGTGACGGGTCCACGGGTGTGACGATCAATGTTTCGAAGTACGGCTTCTGACCGTTGCCCGAAGTGAGATCGGGCGGCAGCAGGTCAGCCGCGCTCGCCGCGCCCTCCTCGCCCAGCGGGTCCCACGCACCCCCATCGTGCCGATACGACCCGCTGAGCAGCGACGCGGAGATGTGCTGGATCAGTCGAACCGCGACGCCGGCGTTCCGCTCGGTCAGCGCCTGTTCGGTTGCCGCCATCAGGCGTGGACCGGGATAGGCGAAGAACGTTTCGAGGGGCGACACTTCCGTAAAGAGCACCACCGCTTCCGTGTAGAGGGCGTCGCTCGAGTTGCCCAGCGACGGCGCCGCCTGCCAGGCACGCACCACGGCCGAGAGCTGACGCCACCGATCGATGCGCGCCTCCGCGGCAGAAAAGAAGTTGACGAGCGGCGTCGGCGTGGCAGCCGTTTCGTGGGCGGGCGAAACCTGCGTCTCGGTGGTCATCTGCGTTCTCCAGTGGTGCGCGAATCCGGGGGCGGCGGAAGCATGGACGGTCGCAGAATACGCATCGATGACCCCGGTGCTCTATGCGTTTGCGGCACGTGGAATCACCGCCAGATCCGCATAGTGCCTCGCTCGCATCGACCGTAAGGTCGGTGAGTGGTGCGCAGTCGCTCATGTAATCCGTGTGGTCTCGTGGCGGTAACGATCGTCGGACCAGTCACACGGGCCGATCAGCGTGAGCTCGTCAAGCTCGTACGGTCGGCGATTGCGCGCCTCGGCAGAGTCGACGTCCTGATTTGGCTCGAGCGTTACGCCGGCCCGCACCATGAAGGACGGTTCGATCCCGAGGGGCTGTGGAGCGGGCGCGATGCCGAGGGCATTTCCAGGATTGCCATCGTTGGCGAGCCCGCGTGGAAGACCATCTCGCCGATCACAGGCTGTCACCGCCGCGTACCGATCGAGTACTTCGCCACCGAGCAGGCGGCGCGCTGCTGGCTTGGCGGAGGGCACGCCTACGACGTTGCTCGCCGTGTCCACGACGCGCGCCCCGCGAATCCCCGCATTTCCAGGTGAGGTTCATGAGTTCATACCGACGGTGTTCGGTTGGTACAGGCATGTTGATGGCACTGCTCGCAGCTGTGTCCCGTCCGGCCGCCGCGCAGGAGCTCGACCTCGCAACCGCCGCCGCAGTCGCAGTCGCTGAGACACCCCTCGCCGACCCGCAGGCGCCGACGCCCGCCCAGCCGGCGAAGCCGCCAGACGGCTTCAAGGTCGGTGACTTCACCTTCAAGCCCGGCGGCCGCATCAAGCTCGACGTCATTCGCGACTTCAATCCGATCGGCAACGAGGACTCGTTCGTTGTGCAGACGATCCCGATCGACGGCGGGAAACGCACCAACTCGAACCTGATTGCCAAGGAGACGCGGTTGAACATCGACATCCGCGGTCCGGCCGAAGGTCACGAGCTCCGGATGTTCATCGAGGGCGATTTCTATGGCTCCGGCACCACCTTCCGGCTGCGGCACGCCTACGGGGTGTGGAGAGGGCTGCTCGCCGGGCAGACCTGGAGCACCTTCGTGGATGAAGACAACCTGCCGCGCACGATCGATTTTGAGGCGCCGACGGCGTTCGCCCAGATCCGTCTGGCGCAACTGCGTTACACGAAGACGTTCGGCTCGTTCATATGGGCGGCAGCGGTTGAAGACAACAAGTCCGCGATCATCGTTCCCGACAACATTCCGGGCCAGGCCGAGTTCCCTGCGCCCAACTTCGCCACACGCTTCCGCTACACGCGTTCCAACGGTCACATCCAGGCATCAGCATTTACCGGTGCCTCGCGTTTCCGGCCGAGCGCGCCGCCTCAGGATCCGGACACGGTCGCGCTGTGGGGCACGGCGCTGTCCATCAACTTCACGACCTGGGGTCGCGACACCGCATACGGCGTCCTGACGTACGGCCCCGGCGTCGGCGGCTACCGCAGCGGCATCACCGCTGTCCCTGACGAGATCGGCCGACTGCAGGCGGTGCCGGTGAGCGCGTACATGGCCGGCTACGAGCACTTCTGGGCAGAGAAATGGTCCAGTAACGCCGTCGCCAGCTCGGGGTTCGTGCCCGAGGAGCCGTTCTACACATCAGACCTCAACCGACAACTCGATTACCTGTCAGCCAATCTCCTGTACTGGTTCCTCGGCGACCGTGCCTGGATGGGCGTCGAGTTCCTGTACGGCAAGCGCGAAGTATTCGGCCCGGGGCCGAACAGCGCTATCGCTCACCGGTTGCAGTATGGTGTCCGTTTCAACCTCCCGTGAGCATCTGCGTGGCTGCGGACGGCTCGCGGTTGCCACCATCGTGGCGGCAGCCGTGGCTGTCGGCGCTGCCCAGACAGAGTCGCCGACGGTCTATCGCGCTGGAACCGACCTCGTCGTCCTGCAGGTCGCGGTCACAGACGCACAGCGCCGGTTTGTAAGCGGCCTTCGTCTCGAGAACTTCTCGGTACTGGAGGAAGGCTTGCCGCAGCGGATCGAGCTGTTCGAGACCTCTGATGCGCCGCTCGACGTGATGGTGCTGATCGATACGAGCGCCAGCATGTACGCGCGGCTCGAGATCACGAAGAAGGCCGCGACCGACCTCGTCAAGACGCTGCGTCCAGGCGACCGTGTCGGGTTGATTCTGTTCAACACGACCGTGGCGCTGACGCGTCCGCTCTCGGAGGATCGCGACAGCGTGATCGCCGCCATTCGGACGGCCACTCCGATCGGCAGCACGGCCATGTACGAATCGATCTATCTCGCCCTGCATACGCTGACGCGCGCGCGCCACGCGCAGGAGGGTGTGCGCCGCCAGGCGCTGGTGGTGCTGTCCGACGGGATGGATAACGCGAGCCACATTCCGTTCGAACAGGCACTCGACGCGGCCCGCACGAGCGACGTCACGATCTTCACGATCGTTCCTGCCGAGAAGGCCACCGTACCCGTACCGGAAGAGTTGAACTGGCTCGACCGCACGATGCGGTTCGAGATGCGGCGGCTCGCCGAAGATACCGGCGGCCGGGCATTCGTGACGACCGATCCCGCCGAGCTCCCCGGTGTCTACGAGCAGATCGGAAGCGAACTCCGGGAACAGTACTGGCTGGCGTACGTACCGGCCACCCCCCAACCGGGTTTTCGCCACGTGTCTGTGCGGGTGATCGACCCGCGAGGGCTGCAGGCGCGGACGCGAGCGGGATACACCGCCGGGTCCCGGATCGCATCGCATGCGAGTCCGCGTGCGACGACGCCATGAACGCGCTTTCACCAGTTCTACTCATCAGCCCCGACGGTGACTCAGGTCACGGATCCGCTGATGCGGCGCTGCACCGGTTTGGCGATGCGCTCGAGCATCTCGGCTACACACTCGTCCGTGCCACGTCAACGGACGAAGGCCTCGCGCTCGTCAACGCGCAACCGGTCTTTGCGGCCGTCGTGCTCGACTGGGATCTCGGCGACGGAACGAGGTGCGCCGGTGAGGCGGCGCTCTCGATCATCGATGGCGTTCGCGCTCGAAGCCGCCTCATGCCGGTATTCCTGGCCGTCGCCCGAGCCTCACCCGCGGCGCTTCCGATCTCCGTCGCGCGTGACGTGCACGGGTATCTGCATCCGCTCGCGGAGGCCGCCGAGACCACGGCTCAGCGTCTCGATTTCGCGGTGCGTCAGTACTACGCGGGACTGTTGCCTCCGTACCTGCGCGCGCTCAAGCAACTGGTTGACGACGGACCGTGCCTGTGGGGCGGAGCCGGCCATCAGGGTGGCGAGGCGTATCGCCGGCACCCGGTGGGCGCCGAGTTTCAGCGCATGTTCGGAGACGGTCTGGCGCGCGCCGATCTCGGCGCACGAGTGCCGGAGCTCGGCGATTGGCTCGAGCACGTCGGCGCGGCAGCAGACTCGCAGCGCCGCGCGGCACGCGTGTTCGGTGCCGAATGGAGCTTTCTCGTGCTCGGCGGTTCGTCCGCTGCGAATCGCATCGTCGTCAACGGCATCGTTGCCCGCGACGACATCGTTGTTGCCGACAGAAGCGCTCACCAATCGGTCGTGCACGCGGTCATGCTCGCCGGGGGACGGCCCGTGTACCTCAAGCCGTCCTGCAACGGCAACGCCATGCTCGGCCCTATTCCACCGTGGTGTCTTGCGCCGGGCCACATCCAGGAGTTGATCGACCACAGCCCGCTCGCACGCGGCGCGGCATCCACCGATCCGGTTCTGGCGGTCGTCACCAACAGCACCTACGACGGCCTGTGCTGCGACGTTGAGCGGGTCGTCTCGACACTGGGCCGGTTCGTGCCCAGGCTGCACTTCGACGAAGACGCCTACGGCTACGCGCACATGCACCCGATGTACAGCGGCCGCCATGCGATGGGCGTGGACGCCGCCGACGCTCCCGATCGTCCGACGCTGATTGCCGTGCAGTCGCCGCACGAGACGCTGCCGGCGCTGTCGATGGCGTCGATGATTCACGTGCGACCCGGTCCGCGCGCACCGATTGACGGGCAGGTGTTCAAGCAGTCCTTCCTGATGCACGGGACCACGTCGCCGTTTCATCCCATTCTCGCCTCGAGCGAAGTTGCGACCGCGATGATGGAGCAGCCGGCCGGCCACACACTGGTCGACGAAGCCATCAGGGACGCGATCGGGTTCCGTCAGGCGATCGTGGCGACACGGACGGGATTCCTGGACGCCGAGGGCTCGGACGCATGGTTCTTCGACGTCTTCCAGCCGCCGCAGATCCTGGATCCTGCCACGGGCGAGTCGGTCGCGTTTGCTGATGCGCCCGTCGAGACGCTCGCGACGCACTCGTCGTGCTGGATCCTCGAGCCTGGCGATCGGTGGCACGGCTTCGCCGACGTCGATGTGGACGGCTCACATGTGCTCGTCGATCCGATGAAGGTCACGATCATGTGCCCGGGAGTCGACGAGTCAGGCACGCCTGGCAAGCGCGGTATTCCGGCGTGCGTGCTGACGCGCTTTCTGGACGAACGCCGGATCTTCGTGGCGCGCACTGGACCGTACACCGCGTTGGTCCGCTTTTCGGTCGGGCTCGAGCCGGGCCGATGGGGCGCGGTGCTCGAGGCGCTGCACGAATTCAAACGCTTCTACGACGGTGGCGTGACAGTAGGGGAGGCGCTGCCGCGACTGGCTGCAGCGCATCCGCGCTATGCGAACCTCGCATTGCGAAGCCTCTGCGATCGGATGCATGCAGCTGTCGCGGCGCTCGACGTCCTGTCGCTGGCGGTGGAGGCCATTCGCGCCGACCCGCATCCGGTCGTGGCACCGGCGGCTGCCTATCAGGATTTGCTGCGCGGCAGAACGGAAGCCGTGCCGCTTCGCGACGCAGCGGGCCGTACGGCGGCTGTCGTCGTCGTGCCCAGCCCGCCTGGTTTTCCACTGGCAATGCCTGGCGAGCGATTGGGTCCTGGCACCTGTGCCGCGCTGCGCTACTTGCAGGCGCTGGAAGCCTTCGATCGCACCTTCCCCGGATTCGAGCACGACGTGCACGGCATCGAGCATGGCGACGACGGCTCGTTTCTGCTGCGGGTGATCGTTGACGAACGTCGTCGTCACACCGCGCCGGCGCGCTCGAATGGCGACGACGCGCGTCGCGCATCGCGTCGTTGAGTGGAACGACGTCGGCAGGGGGTCGATGCGCGCATGGCCGAGACACTCACATCCTTCACACGCGTGGCGGTGCTGACGATCGCCACGCTGATGCCGCTCATCAACCCCGCCGGCACGGCCCCCATCTTCCTGTCACTCACGAACGGCGAGACCGATCACACGCGCGCTGTGCTCTCACGTCGAATCGCACGCAATACCCTGATCACGCTGGTCGCCGCCATGGTCGGCGGGTCCTGGGTGCTCGTCCTGTTCGGTCTTTCTCTCGCTGAGATCCGCATCGCGGGTGGAGTGCTGGTGATTGCCACGGCGTGGCACCTGATGCGTACCGATCAGCGGCCCGATGCGGCGATCGTCGCGCTCTCTCGTGTTGAGACCGCTGAACCGCTTGCGCACAGCAGCTTCTACCCGCTGACGTTTCCAGTGACGATCGGACCAGGCTCGCTGTCGATAACGGTCACGCTCGGCACGGGCGCCGGCGCGGCTCCTGTCGCGTCACTGCTCGGCGCTATTGCGGGAATCGCTGTGGTGTCGTTGTCGGTGTATCTCTGCTACCGCTTTTCCGCGCGTGCGGCGCGCATGCTCGGCGCCGCCGGTACGCTGGTGCTCTTGCGTATGTCCGCGTTCATCCTGCTTGCCGTCGGGGTGAAGATCCTCGGCGACGGTTTGGTTGAGCGCTTTACAACCGGATCGGCATAGTTCGCACCTGACGGCGGCGTGATCGTGAGATGTGATGCGTACCGCACTCACGATCATCATCCACGTAATCATGCTCTTCATACTTGCCGGAGACGCCTCCGCGCAATACTTCGGACAGAACAAGGTGCAGTATCGGAGGCATGCGTTCCGAATGCTGCAGACGGAACACTTCGATATCTACTTCCATCAGGATCGTCGCGAAGCGGTCGACGTCGCCGGACGTCTGGCGGAGCGGTGGTATCGGCGCTTCTCGCGTTTCTTCGGCGAAGAGCTGAGCGGCCGACAGCCGATCGCGCTGTACAGCTCGAAGCCGGATTTCGATCAGACGCTGGTGGTGTCCGGATTAATTGATAACGGCACCGCCGGAGTCACCGAGCCGCGAAAGCGCCGGATCGCGCTGCCGTTTGCGGCGTCGCTTGCCGACACCGATCACGTACTGGGGCACGAAATCGTCCACGCGTTTCAGTTCAACCTCATTGCCAGCGCACCGCTCGGGCGTGGAGGGAACGGCGTCGAGGAGCTGCCGCTGTGGGCCGTCGAGGGCCTCGCGGAGTATCTGTCGCTCGGTGCGGTGGAAACGCATACGGCCATGTGGCTGCGCGACGCGGTGCGCGGCGGCACGCTGCCCAGCATCGCGGATCTGTCGAAGCCGGAGTACTTCCCGTACCGGTGGGGACACGCGTTCTGGGCGTATGTCGGCGGACGATGGGGCGACCGGACCGCAGCCGATCTGTTCAGGGTTGCCGCGTTTGCCGGCATGACGAGCGCGATTGAATCTGTGCTCAACACCACCGAAAGCGACTTCGCCCGGGAATGGCACGAGGCGCTGCGCGCGGCGTATCCGCCGGTCGCGCCAACGACAATCGGCACACAGATCGCCGGGGCGCGTCCGCTTGGCGGCTCGATCAACGTCGGCGCTGCCATCAGCCCCGACGGGCGATGGGTCGCGTATCTGACCGAACGAACCTTCAGTGTCGATCTGGTCGTCGCCGACGTCGAGAAGGGCAAGGTCGTTGCGACACTGACGGACACGGCGGGGAATCCACGGTACTCGAGCCTCCAGTACGTCGGGTCCAGCGCCGCCTGGAGCGCCCGCGGCGACCGGCTGGCGCTCTCGACGCTCACGGACGGGCGGCCGGCGGTCTCGATCTTCAAATGGCCCGGCGGCGGGGTGGACAAAGACATCGTGATTGACGGCGTCGACGAAGTCTTCAATCCAACGTGGTCGCCGGATGGCAAGAGCATCGCGTTCAGCGCCATGAACCAGGGCGAAACCGATCTCTTCGTCTACGACATTGAGCACGCCTCGCTGCGCCGGCTGACCGACGACATGTTTGCGGATTTGCAGCCGGCCTGGTCGCCCGACGGGCGGAGCATCGCCTTCGTCACCGATCGGTTCACGACCGATCTCGAGACCCTCACGGCGGGCGCCCTTCGCGTGGCCATCATGGATGCCGTCACTGGCGAGATTCGGCCCGTTCAGGCCTTCGCGACGGGCAAGCACATCGCGCCCCAGTGGTCTCGCGATGGCGGCACGCTCTATTTCATCGCTGACGGTGACGGTAAGCCGGACGTGTACGGGGTCAACCTGCAGGATGGGTCGCTCGCTCGCCTGACGCAGGCCGACAGCGGGATCGCGGGGCTCACGGAGTCCAGTCCCGCGCTCTCGATCGCCGCCGGCGCTGACAGTGCGGCGGTCACGGTCTATGAGGGCGGCGTGTTTGCGATCCACGTGCTCGCGTTATCCGGCGGCACGCCGGCCCCACGCGACGGCTTCGAGACACCTCGCCTTCCCCCTGGAGCCGCCGGCAGCCGGATTCCGCTGATGGCGGACCACGATACCGCGGCCCCTGCGCCAGCGGAGCCGCTGCCGGTGTCGCGCTATCGCGCGAAGTTGTTGCTCGAGGACGTCTCGCAGCCGACCTTCAGCGCCGGTATGGATCCGTTCGGCGCTACGGCCGGAGGCGGGATAGGTCTGGCATTCAGCGATCTGCTCCACACCCAGTGGCTCGTGACCGGCGTGCAGATGGACAACCCGCTCGGTTCAGGCATGAGCGTTCGCGATCTCGCCGGGTCCGCCGGCTACTTCAACCAGGGTCACCGGTGGCAGTGGGGCGCCTTCGGCCAGGCCGTCCCGACGTATGTCGGTGTGCGCGCGACGCGATCCGATGCTGCGGATGTCATTGCGCCGTTCGCCGTGGTGCGACAGGTCGAACGCACCGCTCGCGCCGCCGCGTCGTATCCATTCAGCCGTGCGCGCCGAATCGAGTTCAACGGAGGCATCGCGCAACTCTCATTCGACGAGCTGACCGGCTTGTTCACGACTGGAGGCGGGTGGCGGCCCATCGCCCAGGCGATGACACTGGAAAGCGCGGCGGTCGCATTTGTCAGCGACACCAGCAGCGCCGGTGCGACCAGTATCGTCAGCGGCGAGCGCTACCGCCTTGAGGTCGCACCGGTGTTCGGCGACCTCCACTATGTGAATGTCACAGCTGACTATCGCCGCTACTTCATGCCGGTGCCGTTCTTCACGATCGCCGGGCGGGCGCTGCACATCGGCCGCTACGGCAGCGGTGCGGAAGACACTCGAATCGCGCCGCTGTACCTCGGTTATCCCTGGCTCGTCCGCGGATTCGATTTCGCGTGGAACGTCGTCAACGATTGTGTGACGGTGCTGTCGCCCGGATGTCCTGAGTTGAACCACCTGATCGGCAGCCGGCTTGCCGTCGGCAATCTCGAGGTGCGGCTTCCGCTCCTTCGCCCGTTCGGACTCTCGCGCTCGATGTACGGCCCGCTGCCGGTCGAAGTGGCTGCGTTTGTCGATGGTGGCGTGGCATGGCGAGCGGCGGGATCGTCGCCGGGCGGCCCTCCGGCGGTTAGTACCGGTATGACGTTTCGCGCCAACCTCGTCGGCTTCGGGATTGGTCAATTCGACATCGCGCATCCGCTCTCCCGGCCGAACGACGGATGGGTGTTTCAGTTCAATCTGTCGCCGGGCTTTTAGCGCGGCTTGATGCATCGAGTGCCGGTTCGACATAGGCGCCGCGCCGCCGGCGCGCGATGCTGACTGACGAGGATGATGGTGCCGACCGCCCGCGTAGCTCTCATGCCGCTGATCGTGTGCGCAGCACCATGCGTCGCGCTCAGCCCAGCGACACCAGCAGCAATGCGGCGCCGTCGGATCCTGGGGAGTGTCGCGGTCGTTCGGCTGGTCGGCCGGATGGCGTCCGTCGGCCCGGGCGCAAATCGAGGGAAGCGGTGATTAGACCCTATGCCCTGGCATTGCTGCTGATCGCGATCGCGCGCGTTGCGGCAGCGCAGGAAGCGCCCCCACCCGTGGAGACGGACGGTCGGGCATTCTTCGCGGAGCCGACGTTGCTGACGTCGATCATCGATCAAGCCATCCGATTCCATCTAACCGACGACGGCGATGAGGACGAGGGGTTCTACCCAAAGGTGGGCGGCATGATCTCCGGCGCCGGCTGGATTTCGCTCGGTCCCGGCTATCGCCGTAATTTCTTCGACGGGCGTGCGCGTGGCGATGTCCACGCCACGGTGTCATGGCGCGCCTACCTGCTCGGGAATGCGACCTTCGAATTTCCGCTCCTCGCCAGCGGGCATCTGGCTGCCGGCGCCGAGGCGCTGTGGCAGGACTCCACGCAAGTGAACTACTACGGCATCGGCCCGGATACTCCGGACGTGCGTGCCCAATATCGCCTGCAGACGACGGACGTCGTGATGTATGCGCGATACCGGCCTCGACGCTGGCTGGCGGTGGGCACGCGACTCGGATGGCTTGCCCGTCCATCCGTGTCGTCGCCGACGGGTCCGTTCCAGCACGCCGACACCCTGGACGCGCAGGCCGCCTTTCCGAACGACCCGGCGATGACGCTTGCCATTCAGCCGCGCTTCCTGCATGGCGAGATGGCGATCACGGCGGACAACCGGAATTTCCCTGATCATCCAACGCACGGGGGTCTCTACCGCGCGTCAGCCGGTGCGTATGTCGCGGATCAGAGTCAGTTCAGCTTCAACCGCTACGAAGTTGAAGGGTTGCAGGCGATACCGCTGCTCGACCGTGCCTGGGTCATCGTGCTGCGCGGGTGGGGTGTGTTCAATCAGGCGCCGTCGACGCGGGAGGTTCCGGTCTACCTGATGCCCGCGCTCGGTGGCGCCAACACGCTGCGGGGGTATGCGAACTTCCGGTTCCACGATAAGAACCTGCTGCTCGCCAGTGTCGAATCACGGTGGGCGATCTTCGCGCATATGGATGCGGCGCTGTTCGTCGACTCGGGCACGGTCGCCCCGCGCGCCGGTGATCTCGGCCTCGACAACACGGTCTACGGGTTTGGTGTTCGCGTTCACACGCACACCGCAACGTTGGCCCGGGTGGACGTCGCACACAACCGTGAGGGCTGGGGTGTGCTGTTCCGATCCAGCGATGCGTACAACCTCGACCGCTTGAAGCAGTGGGTGGCCGCGATCCCGTTCGTGCCGTAGGAGACGCACATGTCAAGAGGGTTCCTGCTGTTGACGACGCTGCCGATCGTCATCGGCCTCTCCGCCGCAGACGACCACGCGCGCGTGCGCGCCAAGGATCTCCCCGCTCCGGCCCCCATCAAGGAGCTCTGGCAGCCGCCCGCCCGCATTTCGGCGCAGGACCTGTTTCATGGCCCATGGGGCAACGCAGATGCTCCCGATGCCGCAGCCACGTACCGGTTCCAACGGTCGAAGCGTCGCGGAGTCAACCCCGGCATGACCGTCGTCGATCAGCTCGGACGCGAGTGGAGCGTCAAGCAGGCGCCACACGATTCCCGCGGAGCCGAGGGACCGATTGAAGTCGTGCTGTCCCGGGTGCTGTCCGCCGTCGGCTATCACCAGCCGCCCGTTTACTATCTGCCGGGCTTCACGATGGCCGATACGTTCGGCACCCGACATGAGCCAGGCGGCCGGTTCCGTCTCAAAGTTCCGGATCTCAAAGAGCGCACCACGTGGTCCTGGGGAGAGAATCCGTTCGTCGGCATGCGGCCTCATCAGGGGCTCCTGGTCATTCTGATCATGTTCAACAGCGCCGATTTGAAGAACTCGAACAACACCGTGTACGAGCACAAGACCGCCTCCGGCACGGAGGAGTGGTACGTGGTTCGCGATCTCGGTGCGGCGCTCGGCACGACCGCCGGTCTCCGACCCCGGCGCGGCGACCCCGATCAATTCGCGGCGATGCCCTTCCTCTCGGGCGTCAACGGTGGACATGTCACGTTCGGATACGACGGCCGGCGTTACAACATCGTGCGCGACCGCATCACGCCGGAGGACGTGCGGTGGGCATGTGCGCTGCTCGCGCAGCTGACCGAGGCGCAGTGGTATGACGCCTTCCGCGCCGGCGGCTTCGAGAAGCCGGCCGCCGAGCCGTTCATCAGGACGTTGCGCCGGAAAATTGCTGAAGGACTCGCTCTGGCGACGGCGTAGCGCCGCTCACGCGGCCTTCGCATCGAGATGCCAGAGGCGGACCGACGTGGTGAGCGGCTCGCACAACAGGCCGCTCACCTGACCGTCCTCCGAGGCGACGAACACGACGCTGCCCGGATGCTCTGCCGCGTAGGTCGCGGCCGCGCGGTGACGGGTGCCGCGACTATCGAAATCGACCGGGATCGCCGTGCCGTCCGCGCGGGTCTTGTGCTCATGGACCGCAACCGATCCGCCAACAGGCAGGATTACGCCGAACGCGAGCAGCGCCAGATCCCGGTTGAGCAGGACGGCCCCGTCGATGGCGGTGAGGCGACCGAACTCTTCGGCCACCCGTTCGGCTTCCGTCAGGAACGCGCTGCGGAGCAGCTGCCCGAACGCGGCGCGTGGCGGCGGGTCGGGCATGGCGCCGCCGATGCGCCAGGCCAGGCGCAGCAGCGACGCGAGCGAGGAGTCGAGCACCATGCGGTACGGGGCGGACTCACTCGATCGCGGTTCCTCGTCGGTGCTGATGATCAGGATACCGCCGCGGCCGTGCGCGATCATCTCGCGAACGAGAAACGATACGGAATCCAGATAGTGGGGGACGACGTGGTCCTCCACGTCACCGCTGCGCGCGATCGCCGTCAGCGCGCCGCGAATCGAGCCGTCGTCTGCGGACACGGGATCGTCGGTGACCGACAGGATCGCGCCGCGCTCGTATTCGATCACAAGCTCGCGTCCGCTCCTGATGGACAGGCACCCCGGGCGCGACGTCACGATCTTCACGAACGGATCGGGTCCGCTGTTCACCCCTTCGCGGGCCAGCCCGGTGATGGCGAGGGTCCCGTCTTCGAGGACGCCGACGGCGGAATACATGCGCCGGTCGTCGCTGGCGACGGCCAGCTTCGCGAGCTCGCGCGGCACGAAGGGACGCGGTGAGGCGAACCGCAGAATCTTCCAGCGATACAACGGCACCCCCGCGGCGGCCGCGGCATCCGTCATCACGAAGTCGCTCGCGTTCCGTCCGACAAACGTCACGCTGATCGCGTGGTGCTCGCCTTCATGCGTCTCCAACCCGGCAAAGAACACGGTGGTGAGGAGCCGCACGAGCTCCTCATCCGATACCCGCGACAGGCAGGCGCTCATCGGCGTGAGGCGCTCGCGTGCCACGTGTGCAAGTGCCGGCGGAAACACCAGCGACGGCTCATGCCGTGTGATCGGTCGTTCCGGAGTCATGCCGACTCCTTCCAGGACAGCGTCGTCGGGCGATCGAGCGGTGGTGCTGCGGGCAGCACGGGCACCGGCGAACCATCCAGAGGGAGCGCGACGTGAAAGGTCGTGCCCACCCCGGGAGCGCTCTCCGCCCAGATGCGACCGTGGTGAGCCGTGACCAGCCCCTTGGCGATGTACAGCCCGAGCCCGAGTCCCTTCACTTTTCGCGGGCCGGCAGTACGGGCGCGAGCGAAGCGATTGAAGACGAATGGCAGCTCGTCCTCGGGAATCGGATCGCCGGCATTCATCACGCGGATGTGCGCCCGCCCGGCCGCGAGGCTCAGGTCGACGACGATTTCCGTGTCGGGCGCTGCGTACTTCACCGCGTTCGACAGCAGATTCGCGAGTACCTGTTCGAGACGCTGTGCGTCGCCGCGTACGGACAGACGCAGATCGTGGGGAATGGCCGTTCGCGTACGAGCTGCCGCGAGCGGCGTTCGTCGCACGACGTCGCGCAGCAGCTCGCCGATGTCGACGCGTTCGAACGTCACACGCAGGCGATCGCTTTCGAGCAGTGAGGCGTCCATGAGGTCGGTGACCATGCGGCCGAGACCGTGCACCGATCTGGCGATCTGTTCGAGACTGTCGCGCTGCTCAGAGGAGAGATGTCCGCGGAGCAGCAACGAGCACCTGACGGCAATGACGCTGATCGGCTGTCGCAGCTCGTGGGCGACAATCGAGGCCCACTCTTCGCGGACGCGCTGCAACTCTCGTACGGCGGAAACCTCCTGGCAGACCATCACCGCGCCGTCGAGCGATCCGTCATGCTTCAGGATCGGCGCCGCGCTGACGAGGAGCGGCACCGGCCGATTGTCGCGGCCGCGCGCGATGAGCTCGCGACCGATGGTCACTTCGCCGTCCGCAACCGCCCGCGCGGCCGGAACGTCACGAGGAGGCAAGCGATCACCCGACGGCAGGCTCAGGTCCAGCATCCGTGGCGTGTTGGAATCGGGCCTCTCGTGAGGATCTGCATGCGCCAGGGAGCCAAGCGGCCTGTTCTCCAGCGTCACCTCGCCGCGGGTGTTGAGGACGACGACACCCTCCGGCATTTCATCGAGCACCGACTGCAGCCAGGCGTTCGGCTCCTGCGTCCGCGCGGCCTCGAGCGCGTCGCCCGCCCGCGCCGCGAGCATCTCTGCCATCTGCTGATCCTCGAGCGTAAATTCGGCGCCGTCGCGCTTGTTGCCGAGGCACAAACATCCAGCGACCCGGCCGCGAAACCGGATCGGAACGCCGAGAAAGGTGGTGATCGGCGCATGGTGCGGTGGCAGACCGACGTATCCGAGATGCTGACGCGCGTCGCGCAGACGCACGGCTCGGTTCTCGTCCGTGAGGAGCGCAAGCAGACCGACACGCCGTGGCAGCCGTCCGATTTGCCGCACCTGCTCGGGTGGCATCCCCAGGTGTGCCCAGACGAGGAACGGGTTCGTCGCGTCGCCCCCGATGCCGGCTGCTGCGAGTTCAGAACCGGTGAGCGTTTGTGCCTGCAGGGCGATCGTATGGAGGGCGACGCGGGCGCTCTCACCAGCGCTGCCGATCGCCGCGGCGATGTCGAGCGCCGCCTGATCGGAGGTGTCGCTCCGCCGGCGCTGCAACGGCCGGTCCCGCCGCGGCGAGGTGCGACCGATTGCCCCGGCCACGGCGGCAGCGAAGATCAGCATCATCGCCAGCATCGCCGGTGCAGCAGCTCTGGTTCGCGCCGAGGGGGCGCGCGTCCATCCACGAATCGGAGAGGGCAAGCTAATCATGCGT
The DNA here is from genome assembly GCA_035647075.1 of Vicinamibacterales bacterium. Lineage (GTDB taxonomy): Bacteria > Acidobacteriota > Vicinamibacteria > Vicinamibacterales > UBA2999 > Gp6-AA40. The sequence continues at coordinate 17,590 of DASROF010000074.1, forward strand.
GCGATATCGTGCATTCCAGTGGCGACGGCAACGCGTCGCGAACCCGCGATCGACGACCGCTACTGCTGGCGCTCCGCCTCGGGCGGACCCGACGCGATGAGGCGCTGCGCGGCGGACGCGAGCTCGTCGAGCCCGAACGGCTTTCGCAGCAGCACCGCATTTGCGCCGAGCGCCTGCACGCGCGCCGGGATTTGCTCGTCCGTCAATGCCGTCATGACCACGACCGGTGTGGTCACGCCGGCGCTCCGAATCGAGCGCAGCGTCTTCAGGCTGTCCATCCACGGCATCGAAATGTCGGTGACGATGAGATCGAACGGACCGTCCATCGCCAGCCGATCGATCAGGCCGGCCCCGCTCTCGACGCTCAGCACGTCAAAACCGAGGCTGGCAAGGGCGTCGGATACCGCCGCAAGCATGTCGGCGTCGTCATCGGCCACGAGCACCCGCGCGGGGATCCCCACGCCGTTTGAGATAGCAGGAAGGGTGCCGCGAGAAATTCGAGCATTTCGTCCAGTGCGCATCGGTCCAGGCGCGCGTCGAGGCAACACTCCGTTGTGGGCCGCTTACCGCATATAGACGCGACCCGTGCGGGCTGGACGCCGCCCGTGCCGGCGCCTGGTACATCTGACAGGTGTAGTTCCGGCATAGTTGCCAGCTTGTTTCGTTGAGGTGGTGGATCCAAAGTCCCCATTGGTGCCACCCCCAATCCGAGACTTCATCTCGCGGCACCGTGCGGTCATGTCCCAGGACCGACTGGTATTGGCGGTTGCTACGGTAGCGCTGATCGTGGCGGTCATGGCTCTGGCGCGGCACGCCGGTCCTGCCCATGCTCCGCAGACCCAATCGGAGGAAGCGCGGACACCGCTAGCCCGGCCGACGGGTGCGCCCCTCGGTTATTTCGCTGAGTTCTTCGTATCAGACCGTTTCACCGGCGCGCGGTTGACGGCTGCAGTTGTGGTCGCCGCCGCCCAGATGCTCCTCATTACCGCGCTCCTGACACAAAGAACCCGGCGGCGCCGGGCCGAAGAAACATTACGAGCGCGCGAGGCCACGCTCTTGACCAGTTACAGACGAATCCGCCAGCTGACCGGAGGACTGATCTACGCGGAGGAGGCCGCGCGGGTCGCCATGGCGCGGGACCTCCACGACGATATCTGCCAGGAAATGGTCGGCATGGCCATGTCCATCAACACCCTTACGCAGTCCAACAGTCGAATCCAGGATGTTCGGACCCAGTACACACTGGCGAAGCTGCACCGGCAGGCGCTCGAGATTGCCGATCGCGTCCGCCGAATCTCTCACGAGCTGCACCCCGCGACGCTGCAGCTCCTCGGGCTCGGACCTGCCGTCAAGGCACACTGCCTGGAAGTCGAGACACGGCACAAGGTCTCTATTGCCTTCCACGCCACAGGCGATCTCAAGCGCGTTCACCCCGACATCGGGTTGTGCCTGTTTCGCATCGCACAGGAAGCGCTGCGAAACGCGGTGATGCATGGAGGCGGGCGTCACCTCGAGGTGTCGTTGGTGCGTCTTGGCGACGACATCGAGCTCACGGTCCATGACGATGGACGCGGGTTCGACGTCGAGGCGGTGCGCCGCGACGGCCGCGGGCTGGGTCTCGTCAGCATAGAAGAGCGCGGGCATGCGGCCGGCGGCGAGGTGATGGTGGTGTCGCAGCCCGGCCAGGGAACGACGATTTTCGCATGCGTCCCGGCTGGAGAGCCCGTGCGCGCGTCGTCGGACACATACGACTGGAGGCCGGCAGTCGAGGAATCAGCCGAGCCTGCGAACAAGCCGCAGACGCCGGAACCGCTGTGAGCCGACCCCGCCTGCTGATCGTCGACGACCACGAGCTGGTCATCGAGGGCCTCCAACGGCTGCTTGGCGACCACAACGATATCGTCGGCACCTGTACCGACGGACGCACGGCCGTCGAGGACGTCTGCCGTCTCCGTCCCGACGTGATTCTTCTCGACCTGTCCATTCCCTACGTGAGCGGACTCGAAGTCCTGCGCCGGCTGCACGAACGGAAGGTCGCATTCAAGGCGATCGTGCTGACAATGCACGCCGATGCGAGCCTGGCCGTCGAGGCGCTCAGGATGGGAGCGTCGGCGTTCGTGCTGAAGCAGTCCAGCGGGAGTGAACTGCTGAAAGCCCTCGACCTGGTTCTCCGGGGGGCGACGTACCTACCGGCACAGATCACGAAACGCGCCGTGTTGATGATGATGGCCGGCCCCACTCCGAGCCGGACCGAGCAGCTGACGACGCGTCAGGTGGAGGTCCTGCGGCTCATTGTCCGTGGGCAGCGGGCGAAGGAGATCGCGGCGACGCTCGGCGTGTCGACGCGCGCTGTCGAGGCCACGAAATACCGGATCATGCAGCAACTGCAGGTGCGTTCGACCGCGGAACTCGTCCGGAAGACCGTCGAACGCCGCCTGGTTTCCTACTAGCCCTCCCGGAAGTCATCCGCTCGCTCACGCCAGAACAGATCGCAGAGCTGCGACGTAACATTCGAATTCACGGACCTCACTCCGCGACTCCTGAGGCGAAACAGCGCGGAATTTAACAAAAACCTAATAATTTCCCGGCACTCGGTGCTTGCAGCCCAGGATGCCGTCTTGTTACTATCCGGCGGCAATCCCGCGTATGGAGTAAACCATGAGCTCACGAACTGCTCGACTGCTTGTAGTGTCCGGACTTCTTATCGCTGGCGTCATTCTCTCTGGCCGCCCGCTGCAGGCGCATCATGCCGTAGCGGGTGTATATGACCTGAATAAAGAGGTCGTCATGGAGGGGAAGCTCAAGAAGTTGAACTTCGTTAATCCGCACGCGAGCATCGTGCTCACTGTCGAGGATAAGAAAGTCAAGGGCAAGCTCGTGGACTGGACGTTGACGACCGCCTCCGTCACCAGTCTGACGTTGCAGGGGTTCGGCAAGAACACGATCAAGCCTGGCGACCCGCTCAAGGTGACCATCCTTCCGGCCGTCAACGGCAACCCCGCGGGATACATTCGGCGTATCTCGCTCGGCGACAAGGATTTCAAGTTCAACGTCGAATAGCTGTATCCCTGGAGTTGCCCATGTGTGAACGACGAACTCTCGCGACAGGTGTGATTGCTCTCTGTGTCGCGATGAGCCCGATGATGTCCCAACTGGCCCGCGGTCAGGCTGCCCAGGGGCAGGGTGCCTCAGCCCCGCAAGCGCCTCCTCGCGGAGGCGGAGCGCCGGCCCCCGACGCTGGCGGACGGGCCGGCGGGGCGCCCCAGGGTCGAGCGGGCGGTCGCGGCGGCGGTGGTGGTGGCGGCCGTGGTGATGCGGGTGCATTTACGCCCGAGGCTGGAGCCAAGGACCTGAAATCGGTTCTCTTCAACTGGGCGTGGCACATGGGCATGCTGCGGAGCGGCGCCGAGTCCGAGCTGATCAAGACACTCGACTATCACGCCGCCGGCGGCACGATGCAGGTGAACGGTCAGCCCTGCACGCTGACGAAGTACCGCATTCAGGCGAACTACCAGGTCCCGGGATACAGAGTTCAGATCGCGTGCACGCGTGCCAACAAGCAGACCTACTCGAACGTTGAGACGTTGAGTGGTGATTACGCGTGGGACGAAGACATTCCGGGCGCTGAACTTGTTGCTGGCGAGGGCAAGGCGACGGCGCGGCAGGTGGCGCTCGAGGAGCGGCGGATTCGTCTGTGGGCGAGTCCTCACGGGGCAGTGAAGGCCGCTATCGCTGCTGCTGCTGGCATGCACCCGTTGAAGTCCTTCGGCCAGAACCCTGGTGTCCTGCTCGATACCCAGGCAAAGGCCGGCGTGCAACCGCTGACGACGCTGACGTGGCAGAAGGAGAAGACGGTGGAAAAGGCCGTCCTCACATTCCCGATTCCGGATGTCCCGGGTGCGACCGCAACGGCCACGCTCGTCAACGACCTGCCTGAAAGCGTCGTCGTGACGCACGGGGCAGACAAGACTGAGTTTATCTACGGGAAATGGGCGGACTGGAACAACCCGCTGTTCAAGATCGATGCGTTGTACCCCGGCACGATGGTCGAGCGCAAGAACGGCAACGTCGTTCGCAGCGTGAATACGAAGGTGACTGAGATCGGCCAGATATACGTCATCATGCCGGTTCCGGAGAGCGTCAAGAAGGCTGGAAAGTGAGGGGATCGGCGATGACCAGACAGCGAATCACAAGGGCGCGGCTTTTCGCGTGCACGGCGGCAATCCTTGCGGTGATCGGTTCGTCCCTAGTCGCCCAGGGCGGGTTCGGACAAGGCGGTCGCGGCGGCGGAGCCCCGCAAGGGGACCCGGCGGCGGCGCCGACGCCGAGGCTGGCGAACGGGCACCCTGACCTGACCGGCTCCTGGGGTGGAGGAGGCTGGAGTTTTACGGGCTCCGGGGCACCGGGTGCGACCGTGGGTGGCATGTTCCGGCGATGCACGCCCTTCCAGTCGAAGAACTGTATGGAGTGGACCAACCAGAGCGAGGACTGGCCGTTCATGTCGACCGCGCGGCTCGATATGCGCGTGCCGGTCTACAAGCCCAAGCACTGGGACAAGATGATCGAGATGGATCAGTGGACGAATAGAGACGATCCGGTCATGACCTGCCTGCCGCTCGGAATTCCGAGGCAGGGACCGCCGAGGCGAATCTTCGCTACCGATACCGACATCACGTTTCTATACGGAGCCGGCGTCGATGGCGCCGGTGGGTATGCTGAGCACCGCATGGTTGCGATTGACGGCAAGCCGCATGACCCGCGGCGAGCGGCCAATTACACCTACATGGGATACACGGTCGGCAGGTGGGAAGGCGACACGCTCGTGCTCGACTCGATCGGGTTCTCGGACGAGACCTGGCTCGGACGCGGCGGCTACTTCCACTCTGACCAGATGCGCGTTGTCGAGAAGTTCACGCGCACCGGAAACGTCCTTCTTTACCAGGTGACGGTCGAGGATCCTGAGGTGCTCGTCGAACCGTGGGTCATGCCTGACAGGAGACTGACTCTCGCCCCCAACAACACGATCATCCCCGAGCGTGGAAGCTGCACGGAGAGCGAGCACACCGAAGTCGCCACGCAGTACCGGCATTAGGCTGCGGACTCCCTCACTGTGCTCGAATGGATTGAAGGCACCTCAGTAGGCCTCTGGATGCGGGAATCGCCCTCCGTATGGGCGTTCCCGACCATCCTGACCCTGCACACCACCGGAATGGGGATCCTGGTTGGCGCAAGCTGGCTCCTGGACTTGCGCCTGCTCGGCGTCGGCCGTAGCACCCCGCTCTCCGCTTACCGCTGGGTTTTTCCGGCGATCACCGTCGGCCTGATCATCAACCTCGTGACCGGTGTGTTCCTGTTCATCAAGAACGCCACCACGTGGGGAACCGCAGCCCCGTTCGGCGTGAAGATGTTGCTGGTCGTCACCAGCGTCGTCCTGCTGCTGCCAATTCGCAAATATGTTCGCGGCGAGGCGAGTGAGGTCGGTGGCAACACGCGTCTTCTCGCCATCGCCTCAATCCTCGCGTGGGCAGCTGCCGTGACTGCGGGCCGTCTGCTCGCCTACCTCGTGGTCTAAGGCAGCCGCTGTGAATCTCGCCCACCTCCATCTCGTGATGAACCATGTGCCCACCATCGGGTCGGTGGCGGCGCTGGGTGTTCTGCTCCTCGGGTACGTCCGGCGGAACGATCATCTGAAGCACGTCGGCCTCGAAGTGCTCTTCATCGTCGCGCTGCTCACCCTTCCCGTCTATGTGAGCGGCGTCGCCGGCTATTTCGAAATCAAAAATCGCCCCGACGTGTCGGTCGACGCCGTCAAGATCCATCAGGATGTCGCGCTCTTCGGATTCGGCTGGATGATGATGGCCGGCTTCGTCGCGTGGATAGCCTTGTGGCAGTGGAGACGCCACGGCCGGCCTGGACGCGGGTTTGTCCCCGCGGCGACGTTGCTGCTGGTGATGACACTCGTCGTCATGGGCCGCGCTGCGAATCTTGGCGGAGAAATTCGCCATCCGGAGATCCTCACGGGCGGCGCCGCTGCTGCACCTGCCGGTGATCCTGATCGATTCGTGACGTCGGCGATCACGGAGGTGGCTGTCTACAGCCACTGGGCCTGGCCGGCGGCGGAAACCGTGCACTTCCTGGGCCTCTCGCTGTCGCTCGGCGTGCTCCTGGCGATCAATCTGCGGCTCCTCGGTTTCATGAGCGAGGTACCATTTGCGCAAGTGCATCGCCTGCTGCCGTGGGGCATGCTGGGCTTTGGCGCGAACCTCATCACCGGGATGTTCTTCTTTGTCGGCCAGCCGGGGCAGTACACGTCGAGCAATCCGTTCTACTGGAAGATTCTGTTCCTGGTGATCGCCGGCGCGAATTTTCTGTATCTGACAGTGTTCGGGAAAGCGTGGAAAGAGGGTGAGAGCGCCAGGTTCGATCCGAACATCGCGGACAAGGCCATGGCGATTCTGTCACTGACGGCATGGCTCGGCGTGCTGTACGCAGGCCGAATGCTGCCCTTCCTGGGCAAGTCCTTCTGAGATGATTGCGCTCTACGTCGGCTCGGCTGTCCTTGTCACGCTGTTGATCATCGGCGGCATCGGGTTGCTGCTCGATCGCAGCGCCTGACGGATCCGTTGCGAATCCAAACGCAAAAAAGGGGCGCCCCGGTCGAGGCGCCCCTTCTGTAATTAGTATCTCGCGCCAGGGACCGTCGTTCAAGACTGTTTGTTTCCGCTGCTGGCCGGTATCATCGCCGGCCCATGTCAGAGGACCCCCACCGCGACGTCCTTGCTCGCATTTCCCGCAACCAGGATCTGGCTCGCGCCGTGCCGCTCCTGCGCCCGGAGGTCCTGCATGCCGTGATTACGCACTGCGGACTCCAGGACTGCGGCGAGCTGCTCGCGCTGGCAACCTCGGAACAGCTCTCGGCCGTCTTCGACCTCGATCTGTGGAAGGTCAATCGAGCCGGCGAAGAAGAGCAGTTCGATGCTGCGCGTTTCTGTGAGTGGCTCGAGGTGCTCGTCGACGCCGGCCCCGCGGTGGCGGCGGCGCGGTTGGCGGACATGGACGCTGCCCTTGTCGTTTCAGGGCTGTCGCCGAATATCCGGGTCTTCGATCCCGGAGCGATCGCCCCGGTCGAACTGAACGGCGCGGACGCTGTTTCAAACGCCGGTCGCGAACGGGGTGTCTCTGCGGAAATCGGTGGGTACGTCGTGGTCGAACGACGGCCAGGCGCGTGGGACGCGATTGTCGACGTGTTGCTCGCGCTCCACGAGCACCACTCGGACACCTTTCATCGCGTGATGCGCGCCTGCCGAAGGCTGTCGAACGCAGGCTGGGAGCTCGATGGTCTCGACGACCTGCTGCCGGATGAGGAGCAGGCACGGCTCGACGTCTCACTGAGCCGGGAGCAGCGCCAGAATCGACTCGGATTTCTACCGACGCAGCAGGCCCGCGCATTTCTCGACTCAGCTCGGCGTGTTCCGCTCACAGCGGTACCGCCCGGAAGTCATCCCGTGTTCACGGCGTATCGGCGCTCGTTGGCGGTGAGCGAACCGGAGATTCGATTTGCGGCAGCATCGGCGGAGGAGGCGGAAGAACCGGCATCCGCCGCACACTCGGCAGCGATCAGCGTGATCGAGGTGCTGCGCAGTGCCGGTGTGCTCGCCGAGGCGCCGCGTGCGCTGCTTCCGGGTGCGGCGGACGAGGGCGCATCCGTGAATCCATCGCTGAATCGCTATCTGCAACGCTGGACGGAATCCGACCACGACGGCTGGACGCGGCGGAATCAGGAACTCGGGTTCCTCGCAAATGCCCTTGTCGGCGCGTGTTCGCTACAGGGACGATCGTTTACACGGCGCGAAGCTGTCGACGCAGCGTCGGCGATGTGCAATCTGGGATTGGATCATTGGCCGCCGCAGTGGCCCGCGTCATCCGATCACGACCTTGTCACCATATTCCAGGTCGGCTGGTCCGTCCTGCATCGTGAGGTGTCGATGGTCGCGGCCGCGTACCTGCTGACGGCGTTGGACGGCCTGCGGGTGAGTGATCGCGACTTACAAGTGGCGCTGCATGCGCTGCGTCGCGAGCTGGACAAACAGCGACAGGCCGGTACTCCGTGGCATGCACGCAGTCGGCTCGACCTGCTCGCCACCTTCGATCTGTCCACCTGCGCGGCATTAGCGGCACTCTTCGACGAGTGTCCCGTGATGCTCGCGAACGTCAGCGCGCCGCAAGATCGTCAGCCGCACACCGTGACCCTTTCGGAATTTCAGTTCATCGCGGACGCGCGACATATCGCCGCGGTCCACGATTTCCTTCGGTCCGTGCCCGAGCGGCTTGCCTCCTGAATGGGCACACCCCGTACAGACAAGGCGCCGCGACTCGGTGTCTCGGTCAGTGCCGAATCTGTGTGGCGATGTCGTTGAGCTCGTACACTTCGCAGTGGTTACGCTCCGGCTGAATCTGCCCGGCGCCGCCGTAGCGCAGCACTTTCGGCGTCATCACCCAGGGCTCGACGAGCACCTCGGGATCCTCGACGGTCACTTCGTAGAGGATTTCGTTGCCCTTCCGGGTGAGCTTCTCGATGACATGCATCTTGTCGGAATGGAAGAACCCGCCACGAGCGAGCCATGTCGAGTCGACGAACGAGATGGAGTCGAGCACCAGCGTGTCGCCTTCCCAGCGGCCGACGGTGTACCCGTAATACCGGGATTCAATCGCCTGCTGCGGGTCGTGCTTGCGGCCGTCGGTCGGGATGTCGCGGTATTCGTTGTTCCCGCCGCCGCCATCGGCGTACTGCCCGTAGAAGAAGATCACTTCGTTGTCGGTCTGGATGATGCGGCGCGGCGGGCCCTGCCGCGGGTTGCCCAGCGGCTGGCACGTCATGACCGGATCTTCCTTGTTCGTCCACATGTCGAGCTGCTGGACCTTGTCCCAGTTCTGCGGCTTGTAGAGCGGACGATTCGGACCGAAGCGTGACGGCGCTTCGAATTCGAAGTCGGCGGTCTGGTTGATCGCCGGCGTGCAGCCTTCTGCCTGCGTCGGGCCGCAGCGGCGATTGCCGTAGCGCCAGTTCATCCCACCGGAATTCCAGGCGCCAGTCAGGTCGGGGTGCCCGTCGGCCCTGCGCGGCGTGGCCGGGGCAGCGGCCGCTTGCGCCTGTCCCTGTGGTCCTGGTGGTCCGGCGGCCTGTGTTGGCATCGGCCTCTCGGGCGGCGCCGGTACGGTCGGCGTGATTGCCTTCTTCACGCTCGCGGGTACCGGCATGACGACATAGACGCTGCCCGTTTCCGTTTCGACCGTCGTCAGATCGCGGACCACTGCGTTGTTTCGCCGCTCCGTGATCTTCCCCGCGTACATCGTGTCGATCAGGTTCAGCTTGTTGTTCCAGTCCTTGTAGTTGCTGTACGCGAACTCGGTGGTTCCGCCGGCGTGCTTCACCACCACACGTTCCGCCATGTACTTCGCGTCGAGCGTGGCGGTGGCCGTTGCGCCAGGAACACCAGGAATCGGGAAGGTGAGCACGGGCTTGTTCCCTTCCCACATTAGCGAGGTCTTGCCTGCCGTCGTGACGCCGTCCTGGATTCCGACGCCGGGGTTGGCACCCCACTCGGCGGTCTCGTTCACTCCCAGGAGCGCCGCCTTCGGCGCGCCCTGTGGACTTGACCACAGACGGATCAGGCGCTCCTGAACGGCCGCTGCCATCGGCGTGACCGTTCCCTTCGTACCGGCAATCTCCGCACCCGGAACGCTTTCGTTCCATGCGTACTGGCCGTTGACGACCTCGACGTTGTTGACCGTCTGCCCGCCACGAGTGCAGGTGATCTGCGTCCGCTGCCCCGGCAGCTGGTAGTTGATGCTGACGCGATACTTCTTCAGCGTGCAGGGCTGTCCGTCTACCTGAATGGTGCCGTTGCCCTGATATTCGAGTGTGGTGATGAGCTCGTGTTCGTCAACGCCGCGGAGCATCCCCATGTAGGACGTCCAGTTGAAGAGCACGGCGCGTAGATCCTTGGCGCCGGCTGCCGGCGTGTATGGAGGCCCGCCCCCGCGCCCGCCCTGAGCGCTGGCGACCATCGGCGCACCGATGGTGAGCATGACAGCGAGCGGGAGGCTCGTCCGAATCGTGCGAAGGGTCATGTTCGTCCCTTTTCAGTCGCGGCTGCTGCCGGTTGAGATCTGGACTTCTTTCTTATTCGCCAGCGTGATCGACCGGATGAAGCCCAGCGGCTTGCCACTGAGCGCGGGGAAGATCTTGATGGCGACCTCGTCACCGGCATGGACCTGATTCGGACCGTTGTTGCCGAACCCAAGTCCCGCCAGCGTGCTGGCAGACCCGGTTGTCAGGATCCACTCGGTCGTCGAGCCGTCCTCGTTCTTCACCGCGATATGCATCGCGCCATGCGGGTTGGTAAATGCCACTCTCGTGAGCGTGCCCTTCACTTCCTGTTCTTTCTTCAGGTCGTAGACGCCCGCGAGTGAGTGATGGGCCTGCAGTGAGGCGCTGGCCACCAGCCCGCACAACACGACACCAGCCAGGATTCGCCCAATCATTGTGTGCCTCCGAAAAGTCGTGGACGGCGACCTGTGCCCCCACGCAGCCACCCATAAGACGGGACAGAGCGTAACACCCAGAGCATCCGGGCTCAAACAGTGGTGACGACACCCGGACCACGAATCTTTACCTGGGTTTTTCGAGCGGCTTTTCCTGTTTTTGAAGTTCGCCATTCACGAAGGCGGCGCGATTCGTGACGTACGGGACGATCCCTGACCGCCCGGCAACGACCTGGTCGAAGGCCGTCAGCCATTCCGGGCCTTCCAGCTCGATCGACGGGCGGATAGCCCGCCCGATCTCGCTGACCTGCTGGGCGAATCGCTCGGGCACGAACAGTCGCTCGGAGAACTCGGCCATCCTGGCGAGGTACTTCGAACGAAACGCCTCAACGCCGTACAGGCGCGACACGAACCGCTGGCCGGTGAACGGGGAATAGATGGACCAGACGCCGCCGTTGGTCCGACCGTTCCCGAACGAAAAATCCTGGTCCCACGCAATGAACTGCATCTTGTTCGTATGCGGGTTCAGGTACGTGTAGAAGTTCTGGCCGTTCTGCAGCAGGCTGTCGTGGTTGGCAAGCCAGACGAGCACGGCAAAGTACCGTGCGAAGTCGTCGAGGTCGACAAAGTCGGCGATCTTTGCCGCGAACTCCTCGTCGGGCGCGGCGGACACGAGCCGCCCGAGGTCGATGACACGCTGCTTCTGCGCGTCGGTCAAGTCGGTCTTGGGATCGTAGGACTGGTTGTAGGCCGACCAGTCCGCGCCCCAATCCGTGAACAGGGAACTGGTGGACGGCTTGAAGATCGCACCCTTCGTCGTGCCAAACCGTTCCTCGGCGAAATTCTCGTCCACGTTCTCGGATATTGAGTACAGACCGAGGTAGCGCTTCTCGCGCTGGCCTTCCACCGTGAGATACACCTGTGCGTATGTGGTTCGTGGCGCCAGCGCGCCCGCATCCCGATAGAGCCGATAGGCGAGCACTTCGTTCATCCAGCCGACATCCGTGATGTTGTTCTGGAAATTGATGGTGGTGATGCCGGCGAGCGCCTGGCCTTTCACGTACTTATTGAGATCGACTTTCAGCGAAATCTTGTCTCCGCCAGAGCGCGTCGCGCGCAAGTACGAGCCGTTCCCTTTGTAGCGGACCGCGACGTCGCGGAACGTCCAGTCATCCATCTGCAGCGTGGCGTGGACGTAGCTGTACTCGATGCCCTGCCGCCCCGCGACGCCATTACGACCTCCGGGCGGGGCAAGAAACCGATCGCCACCGCCGCCGCCGAATCCAAATCCGCTATTCGAGGCGCCGTAGCGCGGCTGCATCGCCTTCCACGCCTCTGCGGACAGCGTCAGATGCGCCGTCCAGACTTTTGTCGGCGAGAAAAACTCCACCGCTTTGATCGAGGTGATGTTCGTCGCGTCGTTCTGCCAGGCGGCAGACGGCGCTATGCCGAACAGGCCGAGGGCAATGACGGTGGCGAGGATGAGTTGGATAAATGGGCGCCCCATGTACGTCGTGCAGGATACGACGGCAACTCGCAACCGCACAAACATGACGCCGGGCACGTTTTCTGGATCCCTGCGGTCGTTGCATCCGGATCTCCAAATGCACGAAGCGAATCGACTCGATTGTCCGCCAATAGTCACGGCATGTTGTGACCGACGCAACGAAGGGCGGGGAACTGTTGCGACGGGCGTGTGATCAGGGGACCTTGAGAAAGCAAACACCGATGGCCAATGCGACCAGGGAGGCCGAACCGACGACATGGGCAGGACGGGTCCCGTTGCCCAAGCCCGGGAGATATGCCGATGGCCCGTCCTTGGTCTCCCCAGTGCTCGAGAAGATCAAGAAGGACTCACCGGGCGCGCTGAGAAAGGCCGAGGCGTTCTTTATCGCCTGCAACGCGCCCACGTCGCACGAACGATCATGACGCGACCCGCAGTCCGCCAGGCCGAAGCGTTGATGAAACGGTTTGGCCTTGAAGAAGCGCATCTCGTCGGCCTGCGGTTCGCGATCAACGTCGCTATTGCGACGACCATCGTGTGGTACACGCTGAAAGCCATCGGCGATAGCAATCCAGTATGGGCGATCGCGTCGATGATCGCGGCATCCGACCCGGATCCGGATGAGGCCCGCCGGATGTTCAAGTGTCGCCTCGTCAACGTCGCGGTCGGCAGCGCGACCGGTTTCATCTTTCTCGTCGTCGGCGGTAATCGCGCCTGGATCCTCCCGCTGGCCCTGGCGGCGGCGGTATTGGTGTCGGCATATGTCGTTCGCGTCAAGACGATGTGGCGTCAGGCGCCAATCACCGCGGCCGTCGTCATTGCAGCCGCAGCGGCGAACAATTCGCTTACCGTCGGCCTCGTGCAGGGACTACATAAGGTGGCCGAGGTCGTCTTCGGGTGCCTGGTGGGCATCGTGGTGAGCCTGGCCATGTCGAAGGTCTGGCTGATTCGGTCGCCCACCGCAGAGGCCTGCCCGCCGTGACCGTCAAGACGGTCGTCCGGACCCGCATACTTGCGACCATTCTGGCGCTCGCCCCGCTGCCGCCGACGCTCGCCGTCGTCGCCCAGTCGCGCAGGACCCTCGATATCTATTTCATCGACGTCGAAGGTGGACAGTCCACGCTCATCGTGACGCCGGCGGGCCAGTCGCTGTTGATCGATACCGGGTTCGCCGGTTTCGACGGCCGCGACGCCGGGCGCATCGTCGAGGCGGCCCGCGCTGCCGGCATCACCCAGATCGACTTCCTGCTGCTCACGCACTTCCACTGGGATCACGACGGAGGGGTGGTCGAGTTGGCCCGGCAGCTGCCGATTCGGACCTTTGTCGACGACGGCGATCTGGATCGCAGTCCAGCGGCGATGTCGGTAAAGGGATGGCCGGTCACCCTCGAGCGCTATAACGCTTACCTGCCTGTCCGGGCCACGGGCAGGCACCTCGTTCCGAAACCTGGCGATCGGCTGCCCCTGAGAGGGGTCGACGTCACTTTCGTCAGTTCTTCAGGTGCGACCACAACTCGCCCGATGCCTGGCGCCGGCCAGGTGAACGCGGAGTGCGAGACGACTGCACCGCCGCCGGACGATCTGTTCGAGAATCCGCGCTCGATCGGGATGGTGCTGCGATTCGGTCGATTTCGCTTCCTCGACCTCGGAGACTTGAGCGGCACGCCGCTGTTCGCGCTGGTGTGCCCAAAGGGTCTGATCGGGCAGGTGGATCTCTATCTGGTCCCCCACCACGGATGGCGCGATGCGTCGTATCCCGCGACCTTCACCGGGCTGCGGCCGCGTGTGGCCGTTATCAACAACAGCGCCGTCAAAGGTGGATCGCCAGAGACGTTCGCCGCGCTGCGCAATGCGCCGGGACTGGAAGGGGCATGGCAGCTACACCGATCAATGCACGAGGGTGCGATCAATCTGGCGGAAAGTCAGATCGCGAACCTCGATGAGACCACCGGACACTGGATCAAGGTGAGTGCGAAGAAGAGCGGGGCATTTACCGTCACGAACCGCCGCACCGGCGTCACGAAGACGTACGACGAACGAAGTTTTGTACCGGTACGGGATTAAATCGAAGAGGCGCTATGGACTACATCGTACGGTCGCTTCAACAGAACCCCGAGTTGGCAATCTTCCTGACACTCGCGGTTGGTTTTCTGATCGGTCGTCTCAAGTTCGGCAGCTTCAGCCTCGGGATTGTTGTCGGAACGCTCCTGGCCGGGGTCCTGATCGGGCAACTCGACATCAAGGTTCCGTCGATCGTGAAGACTGTGTTCTTCGACCTTTTCCTCTTCACCACGGGATACAAGGTTGGGCCGCAGTTCTTTCGAGGACTGAAGCGCGATGCGATTCCCCAGGTGCTGCTCACCGTCGTACTGTGTGTTTCTTGCCTGGTCACGGCGCTCGCGTCTGCATGGCTATTCGGTTACGACATGGGAACAGCAGCCGGGCTCCTCGCAGGGGCGTTCTCGGAGTCCACGGTGATCGGCACGGCGGGCGAGGCGATCCAGCGCCTGGGGCTGCCCGCCGCGGAAAAGACCGCGCTGGTCAATAACATTCCGGTCGCCTACGCCGTCACGTATCTCATTGGCACTGCCAGTCTCGTCTGGTTCCTTCCGAAAATCGGGCCGAAGCTGATGGGGATCACGCTGCGCGGGGAAGCTGAACGCATGCAGTCAGTCGCGGGCGACGCCGAGCTGGGTCTGGGGATCATCTCCGCCGCCAGGCTCTTCGACGCCCGTGCCTACCGTGTAACGAACCCGGTGTTGGTGAACAAGACGATCGCGCAAGTGGAGGCGCTCCCCGAGGACAGCCGGGTCTTCGTCGTTCGCATCCGTCGCGGAGCGGACCTCATCGAGTCGACGCCGGCCACGGTCATTCGCCAAGACGACGTGGTTGCCATCCTCGCCCGGCAAGAGACGCACGTGAAGGGCGGGAGGAAGGTCGGGCCCGAAGTCGACGACAAGGCCTTACTCGACATTCCGATCGAGACCGTGGACGTGGTGGTCACGCAGCGGTCCCTGGCCGGGAAAACATTGAAGGACCTGGGAAAGCTGGAGAGCATGCGCGGGGCTTTTCTCCGCCGCTTTACGCGGGCCGGGCAGGAGATGCCCATCACCGCCGGATCCGTGGTTGATCGAGGCGACGTGCTGCAACTGATCGGCAGCAAGCCGGATGTCGAGCGAGTGGCAAAGGAATTGGGTTATCCGGATCGCCCCACAACCTCGACCGACATGGTGTTCGTCGGCACCGGAATCGTGCTCGGCGGATTCGTCGGTCTACTCTCGGTCACCATTGGCAATATTCCGCTCACTCTCACCGCCAGCGGCGGCGCCCTGATTATGGGGCTCGTGTTCGGCTGGCTGCGCTCGGTCTATCCGTTTTTTGGCCGCATTCCGGAGGCGGCGATCTGGATCTTCGATACCGTCGGACTGTGCACGTTCATCGGCGTGGTCGGTCTGAGCGCGGGACCAAGTTTCGTCGCCGGGCTGCAGAAGACCGGCATGAGCCTGGTGCTCGTCGGGCTGGTGGCCGCCCTGCTGCCTCACACCATTGGGATTCTCTTTGGGCGTTTCGTCTTGAGGATGGAACCGCTCATCGTGCTCGGCGCCTGCGCCGGAGCCGGGACGATCACCGCGGCCCTGCGCGCCATTCAGGACGAGGCGCGCAGCAGTATTCCGGCGCTTGGCTATACCGTGCCCTACGCCATCGGCAACATTCTGCTGACGGCCTGGGGGCCGGTCCTCATCGGGTTGATGTCGAGAGCACAGTGAACCTGGGTGCACCGCGTCGGGGCGCTGAGGGGCCGAAGAGCCAGTAGACGCGAACCGCCGGGCCTCAGAAGGTGTGAGAATATCCCTCAAATTCTTTCACCTGATTGAGGCCAGCCTTCGTGCACACTGCCGCATCGACTCTCGTGTCCCCCATTGATTCCCTGCAGGAGCCCTACGACCGCGATCGCTTCGAGGACATCGGGTTCATGACGTGCATGACCCTGGTGCTGCTGGGCAACTATTCCCAGACGGGCCATCTTGGAGGGCCCCTCGCCTACACACCGTACAACGTTGCCACGCACCTGGCCGGCCCCGATCTCGGTGGTCTGCGGTTCGACTACCGCCGGCCCAAGCATCCGTACAGCGACAAGTTCATGCTGGCCGGCGGACACTGCATCCCGACGTGCTATGCGCTCTGGATGATCATGGGCCAGGCGCTGGCGCGGAAATACCAGGCGACCGGCGATCGGCGCTATTACGTGGATCCCAAGGTGGCGATGCTGCCGATCGATGCGCTCGGCTTCCGGCGCGGCGCCGGGGCGATGGCTACGCTGCTGCAGGATCACGGCCTTGCGGACCACCCGCTGTTTGCCCAGGCCAAGCTGCGCGGTATCCGAGCCCTCGCCGGACATGCCGAGAGCACAGACGTGACGAACGATGTCAACGGCGGCCCGTCCGGCATCGGCGTCGCATGCGCCGCGGGGAAAGCGGCGTTCTGGGACGTCGTCGGCGCGGGCATCGACGCGCCCAAGGTGATCGCCTTCGAGGGCGAATTCGCCATGACCGAGGGGCACGCCCAGGAACTCAAGACGCAGGCGCTGGCGCTGAAGGTCGGCAAGCGGCTGCGGGTCGTCCTCTCCGACAACAACGCGGGCATTGACGACGCGCTGATGGGCGGTGTCATTGATCGCCAGTACGACCGCTACCGCATCATCGATCAATGGACGTCATACGGCTGGAACGTATTCGCGGTCGACGACGGCCACGATTACGATCGGATCGTGGCGTCGATGCGGACGCTCGAGCGCTGGGATCCGGCCGACCGGCGCCCGATGATCGTCATCGCGAAGACCATCAAGGGCTACTGGCCGACCGCGGCGGCGGGCAAGATTCCCGACGAGTGCGATCAGCTTGTCGGCCACAAGAGCCACCCCTACGCGTTGCGGATGAACTCGGAGTACTTCCTTCCGCTGGCCCGCAGCTTCGAGACGAAGTATGGGGTTCAGTTCGACGGCATCCGGCAGGGCCCGGTGAAGGACCCGCGGGAGCGACTCGTCCAGTACAAGACGAACATCGACATGGTGATGTCGGTGCTCGATCGCAACGGTCTTGGGGACTGGCTCGCCGATCGTCTGGCGGATATCGGCGACACGCTCAGTGACGTCGTCCCGTTGCGCATGTCGGTCTCCTCCGATCCGTTCCTCGACGAGCGGCTGCGCGTCGCGAACCTGCCCGAACAGCCGCAGACCGTGACCGTCACGAACGACGTCACCGGTGCCACGAAGGACGTGCAGGTCACGTTGTTCCGCCGCGCGGGCGAGATCGCGGGCACGCGTCGCTGTGTGTCGGAAATCGTCAAGTGGCTGAACGTCGTGACTGGCAACCGCATGCTCACGATCGCCGCCGATCTCTCGGAGTCGATCAATCTCGAGCACGGCAATCTGTGGGGGCACTACGATCCCGAGACCAATCCGGCCGGCACACGGCTCAAGGCCGCCATTCAGGAAGCGGGCAACGTCTCGACCGCCATCGGCCTCGTCAGCCAGAATGCGTCCATCGATCCCGACGCATTTGCTGGCGTGTGGGCGATCAGCGGTACCTACGGCGCGTTCACGCCACTGATGTACACGCCGGCGCGCGTCTGGAGCCAGCAGAATCAGGACAGTCCGTTCCGCACTGGCGTCCTACACATCCTGGTCGGCCATTCGGGACCCGAGACGGCGGCCGACGGCCGCACGCATTTCGGCATCTTCGCGCCTCAGGTGTGGAAACTGTTTCCGCGCGGCCAGACGATTCACCTCAGCTTCTGGGACTACAACGACGTCGCCCCCGGGTACTTCGCCGCCGCCGAGATTGCCGCTCGTGAGAAGAAAGTGGGGATCATCACGTTGGAGGTTGCGCGTCCCGATTTCCCGGTGGCCGATCGCAGCACGTTCGCCGACACGGATCTCCGCGCGGCCGCAAAGGGGTTCTACGTGATTCGCGACTTCGAGCCGGGTAAGCCGCGGCACGGCTACGTGATCACGCAAGGGTCGAGCTCCACCGTGAACCTGGTGAGCGTGCTGCCGAAGCTCGAAGCGGCCGGTGTCAACGTCAAGGTGATTGCCGCGATCAGCGAGGAGCTGTTCGATCGCCAGCCCGAGTCGTATCGTCACGCCGTGCTGCCGCCGGACGCCCGCTACGATCTGATGGTCGTCAGCACCGGCACGCGGCGCGTCTGGCCGCTTCGGGACGTCGGGCCGCTCACCGATGAGTACTCGATGACCTCGGACTGGGATGATCAATGGCTCACCGGCGGGCTCGAGCCAGACGTCATCGCCGAGGCGCACCTTGATGCCGCGTCGATCTTCGCGGGAGTCCGGCGGTTCGCCGCCGATCGCCCGAAACGGATCGGCCGCCAGCGGGATCTCATGGCCGGACTCTGAGAGGCGCCCTGGTGGGTGAGTGTGGTACCAGTACGGGGTTATGACTAAGGTCGCCCTGGCGTTGGCGCTGGCGCTGGGACTGGCCGTCGTGAGCGGCGCGGCGCAACGGTCCACCATCCTGACCAACGGACGGAACCTCCAGATACCGATCAACCACGGACTCCCCGACAAACCGCTCGGCTTCACGTTCTGCCGCCTGCGCTACGAGAACATCCGCAGGGCGAGAAAGTCCGGTTGGGGCGACGACTATCCGCAAGCGGACTATAACTTCATGGTGCGTCTCTCCGAGCTGACCACAACGAAGATCAGCCGGTGGAACAATGGCGATCCCGGCTTTGCGAACGTCACCGCCATGGATCCCGATCTCTTCCGGTGTCCGTACTTGCGCATGCAGAATGCGGCCAACTACGACTTCACACCTGAAGAGGCAGCACGCATGCACGACTACCTGCTGAAGGGCGGCTTTCTCTGGATGGACGACAACTGGGATCCGGACTTCGAGTACATCCGTCCGAATCTCATGCGAATCCTGCCTGGCGCAGCGATCGTCGACCTGCCGGTCGAGCATCCGATGTTCTCGGTTTTCTACCGCGTCAACCCGCTCCCGCAGATCCCGTCGCTCGGCTCGTGGCAGCGGACGGGTCAGGATTCTGAGATCGGACCTTCAACCGTGCATTACTACGGAATGTTTGACGACCACGAGAGGTTGGTTGTGCTCGTCAGCATGAACTCGGACGTTTCAGACAGCTGGGAGCGGGAAGGCGACAACCGGGACTACTTCTACGCCTTTTCTGGGAAGGGCTATGCGCTGGGTGTGAACGTCGCGGTGTGGGCCATGACCCACTAACGACATTTGCCGCTTCACCTTTCCTGAGTCAGCCCCCGGTCTACGGAAGGTTCTCGCTGACCGCTGCAGGCAGTTTCTGTTCTTTCATCGTCGAGTGGAATGGCGAATACGTGCGCTGCACCTTGACCTCGAGCGCAGCCCGTCCGGTCGCCGGTGCTGCCGCAATCCGCGCGCGCAGCTTGTTTCGCTTCTTCTCCCGATGTTGACGCAAATGTATGTCGGTGCGGCGATGGCTTGCACTCATGATGATGCTCCTCCAAGCAAGCGTATCTCGCCGATGTTCCCGTCAGCTGTTCACAAGTGCACACTGAATCCGTGCCGCGCCCGGCCATGGAACTGGTGGAAGGTCCATCGGAAGAAAAGTGAGACAATCTTCGCCGCCTGGTCGGACCGTTCGGGACGCCGAGGGAAACAAAGATGACAAGAGCGACACACGCCGTACTCGTCGGCACGCTGCTCACGCTACCGGTGCTCGTCGACCGCGCCGACGCGCACCACGGCGCCGGCCTCTACGATGTCAGGAAGAACGTGGAGCTCGAGGGCAAGCTGACACGGGTCGACTTCGTCAACCCGCATACGTATATCTATTTCGATGTCGTCGGCAACGACGGCAAGGTCATCGCGATGAAATGCGAAACGCGCGGGGCCACGGTGCTCCGACGCTCTGGCTGGTCGCCCGAGATGTTCGTGAAAGGCGCGACGATCAAGATTGCGGGCCACCCGCATCGCGACGACCCGTCTGCCTGCACTGTGGAGACGATGACGCTTGGCAATAAGCCAACGCTCGAGCGCTATCAGCAGCTGAGCGACGCGAAATCCGTCGATCACGCGAAACGACCGGCCCGGCTGGCCAACGGCAAGCCGAACCTTGCCGGCGACTGGGCGCAGGAGCAACAGGTTCTGGCAACGCCGCCCCCCGGGCGCGGGCGCACCGGACTCGTGCCGATCAGTCAGGCCGCCGCGATCAGGGAAGGCAAACTGCCAATGCCGGCCGGCCCGGCCGGCTGGTTCCCGCCGTCCGTGAAGTTGACCGCTGCGGGACAAGCGGCAGCAGACGCGTTACGCAAGCGGCCGACATCCGAGAACCCGCGGCTCTCCTGCCAGGCCACGAGCATTCTGTTCGACTGGGTGTTCGACGGCGCAATCGGCCGCATCACGCAGAGCGCGAATGTCATCAAGATGGAATACGGCGTCGGCCTGACTCGGATGGTGCAGCTGAACATGACCGCACACCCGGCGAACATCAAGCCGAGCCGCGCTGGTCATTCGATTGGCCGCTGGGATGGCGATACCCTCGTCGTTGATACCGTCGGCTTCTTGCCCGGCAGTCTGGCAGGCAACCTCCCTCACAGCAACAAACTGCATGTCGTCGAGCGATTCACGTTGAATCCCACAACGCTCGAGCTCACCCGCGACATCGTTGCCGACGATTCGCTGTACTTCGCAGACACGTACGTGGATTCCGATAGCGTCCTGCCGGCGGATGCGCCGTTCAAGGTCGAGGCCTGCAAAGAGCTCGCGCCGGAGTATCAGCAAACCGGGCGGAAGTGAGACCTCTCAGTCGCAAACTCTCCAGGACGCGGCGGCAGCTTCGGCGTCGCGAACGTCGTCCCTACCGCAGCGCCGACGACCACGCCGCGTCGATCGGCTTCGCCGCATCGGCGGTGATGTTCACCGTCGCGCAGTGGTGGTACGAAAAGTCTCCGTCGGGATTCTTCCCGTGGTCGGCCATGAACTGGATGACCTGGAGGATGCAGTTCCTGCAGTTGACGTTCGGAATGGTGATGTCCGCTTCGACGAGACCGGTCGGTCTCTCCGTATGCGCGAACAGACCATCAGCCAGGAGCGGCGGAAGCGCTGGCGATTGAATTTCCGCGGACACCGACCAGGGCCCACGGTCTGAGTCGCGGGTGGTGACTTTCGGATCTGGTGGAAGGTTCGCCGCACTCTTCGCGAGTGCGACACGGTAATGACCTGGATGGAAGACCGTCTCACTCAGGAGCACGTGGAAGCTCGATCCACCTTTGATGTCCGTCACGACTCCGCTCGGAACGCCGGGATTGGCTGGTGTCCCGCGACCTGGATTCGCGGACACTCCACCGCACGGCGCAACCTTCTGTGGATCGCCCAGTCTGTTCTGGACGATCGAAGGCGCCGGCGACACGAGCACGAAGTGCGCGTCCGCCTCGGCTGCCAGCCACGCCAGTACCACCACTGCAAGCCATGTCTTCGTTCTCATCTGATTTCCTCGCGTGATGGAGGTTACTCCAACACTTACCCTCCAGCACACTCGCGCGCAAACTGGCGGCGCTCAGGTCTGGGGACCATGTTCGAGTAGGTCGATGATCCGCTTGATGTAATCCCGCGTTTCCTGAAACGGCGGTACGCCGCCATAGCGCGCCACGCTTCTCGGACCGGCGTTATAGCTCGCCAGCGCCAGCCGGATATCCCCCTGGTGCATATCGATCAGGCGCCGTAGCAGACACGCCCCGCCCATGATGCTCTGACGCGGATCGAATGGATTGCGTACGCCGAGCTCGCGCGCCAGGCTCGGCCTCAACTGCATGAGCCCTTTTGCGCCGCCGGGCGAGACGGCCCTGGGGTTGAACGCTGATTCGACCTGAACGACAGAGCGAATCAGCCGCGGATCCAAGCTGTATATCTTTGCCGCCTCGATGATGAGATCTTCATAGGGAGTCCGCGGGGGCGCGGGGACGGGGTCATCGGGCAGGATCACGCTTCTCGTTTCCTTAACTTCTCTGGGCGAGCTGCTCGACAGCGGGGACGGGGGCCGCACCTTGGCGGTTTTCATCGGCGCCGGCGCGCCGATCGTCAGCGACGCCAACAGCGCGTGACCAAGCAACTGACAGCGGCGCTGGCTCCGTCGGCGGTCGGGGTCGCCGCGTGAATGCGCACGCCGCTCTCTCTTGCGGCGATCGGCTCCGTCACGCAAAGCCAGATGATGTTCCCCAGCCGACGCAGGCCCGAACTCAGGAGCCATATCAGTTGGCGGAGCAATAGACGGTCCGACAGACGGCTAAACCGCGCCGGCTGCAGTTTTGCGCCTAAGGGAGACCGCGCTCAGGGAAGAGCCGTCCCCCACGCGTGAGCTGCGTTTCGAAATGCGGTTTTTGGTACCGGTACGGGGATTCGAACCCCGGTTTGATGGCTGAGAACCAACCGTCCTAACCCCTAGACGATACCGGCAGTCTGGAAGCTTCTTAATGTTATTGGAGCGTTTGGGCTGAGTAAAGCGCTGCTATAGCCAGGAGCTAGCGTGCGCGCGTGCCCTCGCGATAGCCGGTCTCGTACCCCTGCCGGAAGCCGGTTCGGAAGTTCGTCCGGTATCCGTCGCGGGATCCGTAGTTGGAGACGTATCCGCGCTCAGCATCGCGGTAGTCGCGATGACGGACGGGGTCGTATCGCTGGCCTTCGCGGCCGTCCGTAAGGCCGCGCTCGTATCCGTAGTCGTAACCCTTCGCGGTGGCCGGATCCTGGTAGACGCGTGATGCGCTGTTGCGGCGTCCGGCATCATCCTGCGAACCGCGCGCCTGCTTCTGGTCGAAGCCGCGGCCCCGACCGCGTCCTGGCCCGGCCTCGCTCGCGAACGGCATCCCCAGCGTTGAGCCGATGACGATCGCCGCTAACACCTTGCTCCTGACTCGTTTCCGCACTGCTCACTGACTCCTCCGGCGGGCACCCTACACGGTGCAAACGATGAGCCACGGCAACCAGACACAGAAACCTGAGGAAACACGAGAAAAGAGACGGGCTGGTCCGGTTGAGCTGTCCGCGCGGCCGCGCAGATCACGAGGTACGGCCCGGCCATAGCGGCCCTTCGTGTTAGCGTTCCGCGCGTGATCCAGCGAGTAAAAACTGTGGACGCTCACGTTGGCGGTCAGACATTGCGTCTCGTTGTCGATGGCCTGTCGCACCCTTCCGGAAAGACGATGCGCGACAAGCGCGCGTGGCTGCGCAGACGCGCGGACGGCGTTCGCCGTGCGCTGGTTCTGGAGCCGCGCGGTCACGCGGACATGGTGGCTGCCGTGCTGACCGAGGCCGTCTCTCCCGAAGCACACGCCGGGATCCTGTTCATGGATAGCGGTGGATATCCGGCGATCAGCGGGCATGGCCTCATCGCGGCGGCGACGATCGCGGTGGCGCGCGATCTCTTTGTTTCACGCGAGGCGGATGCCGATGTGCGAATGGCATTCGACACTCCGGCGGGCGTGGTTCACACGGTCGTTCACGCGGAAGGCCACGGTGCGGAGCGCCGGATCCATTCCGTGGTGTTCACGAACATCCCGGCGTTTGTGCACACGGCCGGTCACCCGGTGCGCGTTGGCGCGCGCGACCTGCGCGTGGACGTCGCGTTTGCGGGATTGTTCTACGCGATCGTTGACACCGAGGCGACCGGAGTGGCGCTGCGCGGAGAGCGATTGAATGATCTGCGAAGGCTCGGCGTCGATCTGCAGACGGCGCTCAACCGGGACGCCGAGTTCGCGCATCCCACCGATCCGGATGCCAGCGGCATTGCCGGCGTCATCTTTACCGGCCCGCCATCAGATCCCGAAGCGCACCTCCGCAGTGCGGTCGTCAGCGGTTCGGTCGTCGATCGGTCGCCCGGCGGGACAACGACCGCCGCACTGATGGCCGTCCTCGACGCCATGGGCATGCTTGGAGAAGACGGCCAGTTTGTTCACGAGAGCATCACGGGAACGCTCTTCCGCGGCCGCGCTGCGCGACGCACCGCGGTGGGCGATGTCCCCGCACTGATTGTCGAAATCGAAGGGACCGCGTGGATCACGGGCGAGCACACGTTCTTGATCGATGAGGACGATCCGTTGAGGGAGGGGTTGCAGCTCTGAGGGGTGTCGGGGTTCAGGGGGTTCAGGAGGTCTTGTTC